>JAZRTL010000215.1:0-2983 GCA_045652025.1 Eubacteriales bacterium | reverse complement strand
CTTGGCCTCCGACTTCAAGGGCAGAGTTTATATTAAGAAATGCTACGAAATTCCCGAAAGCGCGCGTACCGCAAAGGGAACGAACCTTATTAACCTACTATCGCTCGATAGCGAGGAAAAGATTACCGCAATCGTTCCCGTTTCGGAATTTACGGATGCGGAAAACCTTGTTCTCGTTACGAAATACGGCGTTGTTAAGCGTATTGGTCTTATGGCATATAAGACAAAGCGCACCAACGGTCTATATGCGATTAATCTCGATGAGGGCGATGAATTGCTTTACGTTCTTCGCACCAACGGCAACGACGATATTATCGTTGCTACAAACCGCGGTATTTCGATTAGATTTACCGAAAACGACGTTCGCGAGATGGGTAGACAAGCCCGCGGCGTTAGAGCGGTTACTCTTGACGAGGGCGATTTCGTTGTTGGCGCGGGCGTTATTCCCGACGGCAGCGATGAAAACGAGCTTTATATACTTACAATTACCGCAAACGGCTTTGGTAAGCGCAGTCTTACCGAGGAATATAAGCGTCAACATCGCGGCGGACGCGGTCTTAAGTGCCACGGCATTAGCGATAAGACGGGATATCTTGCGGGAATTAGGTTGGTTAAGATTACCGATGAAATTATGCTTATTACCGATGGCGGTATAATTATCCGCACACGCGTTTCCGAAATTCCCGTTTACGGCAGAAGTGCTTCGGGTGTTAAGGTTATGCGTCTTGACGAGGGTGCAAGCGTTGCAAGGTTTGCTTCTGTTGACCCCGACGTTGAAGCAGAAGACAGACAAGAAGCTACGGTAGAGGGAGATTCTGTAACAGAAGCGCCCGTTGCCGAAAATACACAAGCCGAAGGCACCGAAGCAAGCGGTGGGGAGGAAGAATAAGATGGCATTAAAGGTTTTTGTGCTTGAAAACAGCACTACAAAGAAAAAGCGTCAGAGCGACGTACAAAACGCCGTTCGCGAATATTTAAAGAACCCGAAGGTTAAGGTCGTTTATGACGACGATACCGGCCGCGCGACTATTGAGGGCGCAGAAAAGAAGCTTTATATTTCTTTAACCCGCGCAAATACCGTTATGTTGGTTGCGCTTTACGAAAAGCCCATCGGCATCGACAGCGAATATCTTCCCCGCGTTACTGTTCCTGAAAACAAGATCGATTATACGATGCTTGCACAACGCTTCTTCTCCGAGGAAGAATATGATTTGATGCACGAAACCAATCGCGATAACGAGGCGGAAACCTTCCTTCGCATTTGGGTTCGCAAGGAAGCGTATATCAAGGCGGCGGGCAAGACGATAGTTGAGTTCCCCAACTTCTCTGTTGTTGATAATATGCGCTTTTTACCCAAGGTTAGCGGCGTTTCTATTAAGAAGTTCGCTATTAAGTTCCCTGAAAGCGAAAATTACGTTATCGCTATCGCGGGATTGGATTAATTAATCCCCCCAAAAAATCTTGCGATTTTTCGGGGACCCCATAATCGCGCTTCGCCCTCGATGAAATACGCTTGTTTTTCATCGGATTTAGTGAACCTCGTTCACTCGCGTCAATGGCGTGCATAAATGTCCGCCATTGCGAAGTTCTAAGGTATAAAAACCAAGGCGACGGGGTCCCCGCAAAATGTAATTTTGTGGGGTGTATCACATGTCCTTGGTTTTTATTGTATTTATTGTATTTGTATGGTTCCCTTCAACCGTTAGGTATAAAAATCTACACGCCGGGGACGCCATACAACCTCACGAGTCGCTACGCTCTCGATGAAAAACGCTTGTTTTTCATCGGATTTAGTGAACTTCGTTCACTCGCGTAAATTTCCAATAAATAAGCTACCCGAAAAGTAATTCCCTTCGGGTAGTTTTCTTTTTGTTATGACGTTTTAATTTAAGCCGAAAATACTTGCGGATTTCCTGTCCCTCGTTCCACCCAAAATTCTTACGATAAATTCTTCTCCCAAAGGGTAAAGCACCTTTGGGCAGGGCTTTTACAAAAAACAAAAGGCGTAACAACCGTTACGCCTTAATTTGTTTATAAAAATTAGAGAGCCGCAGAGATGATGGTAGCGAAATCGGGAGCTTTAAGAGCAGCACCGCCGATAAGACCGCCGTCAACGTTTTCCTTGGAAAGAAGCTCTTCGCAGTTCTTTGCGTTCATAGAACCGCCGTATTGGATGGTAGTAGCATCTGCAACCGAAGCGCCGTAGAGAGAAGCAACAACTGCTCTAATAGCACCGCAGGTTTCGTCTGCTTGGTCGGAGGTAGCAGTCTTGCCGGTACCGATAGCCCAAACGGGTTCGTAAGCGATGATGATGTTCTTCATCTGTTCTTCGGAAACGCCCATAAGAGCAATCTTGGTTTGGATAGCAACGATTTCGTTGGTAATGCCCTGTTCGCGTTCTTCAAGGAGCTCGCCAACACAGAGGATAACCTTAAGACCTGCTTCAAGAGCAGCGAGAACGCGCTTGTTAACGGTAACGTCGGTTTCGCCGAAGTACTGTCTACGTTCGCTGTGGCCGATAATTACGTACTTAACGCCGCAAGCAACGAGCATATCCGCGCTAATTTCGCCGGTGTATGCACCGCTCTTTTCCCAATGGCAGTTTTCTGCGCCGATTTCGATGCAGCTACCTGCAGCCGCCTTAACAGCAGCGTCGATATCAACGTAGGGAACGCAAGCGATAATACCGCAACCGCTGGTATCCTTGCCTGCAAGCTCTGCCTTAATAGCTTCGATAAGCTCAACTGCTTCCGCAGGAGTCTTGTTCATCTTCCAGTTACCTGCGATAACTGCTTTTCTAAGATTCTTGTTCATAATTTATTCACCTTTTGTTAAAAATTCGTTTAAGTTTAGCATTGGTTGTAAATTAAGCCAACCATACGATGAGAGCGTTAGCAATTCTCGGGGGGTTATCTTATTTGTCCGTCATTGCAGCGATACCGGGAAGTTCTTTGCCTTCGAGGTATTCGAGAGAAGCGCCGCC
>JAZRTL010000214.1:0-4259 GCA_045652025.1 Eubacteriales bacterium | reverse complement strand
CGCCAGATATTGCCCGCACCGATAACGATAGCAACCTGTGTTCCGCTTTTTGCAAGGCGGGATATTACGTTAGCTACCTTTTCGAGCATTTCGCCGTTTAGGATATTGTCTTCGCCAACAAGTGCTTCGCCACTAAGCTTTAGAAGAACGCGTTTAAATTCGTTTGGCATTTGAAATTTCCTCGCTTTAATCTTTATTTATAAGAAAAATATTATACAAGCCGTCAAGCTCGTCCGTTAGCCCGCAAGCATAGGCGTTTACGGAAGAAAGGGTTGAGCCGTTTACATCCTCCGACAAAAAGCAATCGTTGGGGAAATAAGCGTTGTAAAGAGATTCGGTATATTTATCGAGCAGTCCATCTTTAAAGCTATAAGCCCCAAGCAGCTCGAGCATTCCCAAAAAGATATCGGTTGATGTTGCGCCGTTACCGGCTATTACACGCTCGCCGTAATAAAAATCGGTATCGCTAACGGTAGAATATACACCCGTAGTAAGCTCAACATTCTTATTAACGCAAACCGCGAAAACGTAGTTATCGTAGCGGGAGAGGTTATATTCATCCTCTGCAAAGTCCCTAAGCGTTCCGAAGCTTGTTTGAGCTATCATAATATCAAAATCCATTACACGCTCGCCAAGCTCGCCATCATGCTCGAAAAACGCGGGCTTGAACTCGAAGTTAGGTTGAACTCCGTATTTTTGCGCTTGGGCAGAAAGAAGGTTCGTTGCCTCTAAGACTTTTTTATGGAACTCAAGCTCCAACACATCGGTTATTTCGTTCTTATCGTCCGAAACGTAAAATTCTATAACCAAGATATTACCCTTTAGCTCGGAAAAGGAGCCGCAGGAGGACGAAGCGGAAAAGCTACCGAGAGGTGCGGGAGAAAGAGGAGCCGAAAGATACAAGCCCTTTTCCAAATACCAAGCGTTATCCACGTATCGAGCCCTTAAAGAAACGCTCCTTCCGCGCTCGGTATAGCCGTTGATTAGCTTAACCTCATCAACTTCGGTATTAGCGACGGTAATCGTAGTAGGATTTATAAAATCGTTATAATTACTGCCCGAATGGTAAAAGACGCTCGTAACGCCAAGCTCGTTTTTAACCGACGGCTCTTTACCCAAGGGGTAGGAAAGGAAAAAATCCTTTTCCTCGCTCGTTGGGAGATAAGCTTCGGCAAAAAGAGCTTCTATCGCCGAGAAGCTATAAAAGCTATTATCCTCCGTAAGCGTAACGCGCTCTGCCTTTGTAATACTTTTATCGCAAAGCGAGTTACAAACGAAAATTTCGGTTATTTCCCTATCCTTTGCAACAAGGGCTAAAGCTTGCTCGGTGGAAAGCGTTATCTCGTTCTTTACATCCGGCTCGTTCGATTGGTCCGCGCTATCGTTACCGCAGGAAACGAGCGAAAGTGTTAGCGCAACCGCTAACAGAAAAGCTATTAAATTAGAGTAAATATTATAATTATATTTCATATCATTATGATTATAACAGACAATTAAGCTTATTACAATAGAAATTTACTTCAAAATATAATATTCTCGCGCACAGAGCGGGTCAATTTTACTCTTTCGCCAAGAAAAGTCGCGATATAAGCGGGGTTGAGATAATCGTTACCCGCGGAATTAAGCTCGAAGCGCGAAATTATCTTATTTCCGGTGCGCTCTGCCGAGATAAATTTTAGCATCGGAGATATATCGACGAGCTTATCGCCCTTTTTGCTACGCTTTGTAACGAGCATTTCTCCGCTTACGGATTCTTTAAATTCCTCGGCAGACATTTCGGTTATAAATTCCAAGCGCCAGATAGAAGTTTTTGTTGTTAGCTTACCCTCGGCAAGCTTTACCTCAATAATCTCCATACCGTCGAACGCGGCATTTTTTAGCTTTTCGGCAACGGTGGAGATAGGAAGCTCTTCGGTAATTCTAAAATCGAACCATTCCCTCTCGCCCTCCTGATAGATAGAAAGCGGAAGCGCAATATTAAGGCGGGGATGGGGGTTAAAGCCCTCGCTATATGCGATAGGAAGCTCGCTGCGAACGAGCATTCTTGCCAACGCACGCTGAAGGTCGAGATGGGAAATATATTGCATTTTCCCCATTTTAGAGAAGCAAACGCGGATATCAGCCATTATTAGCACCTCCATCGCAAACACATTTTCCATCGCAAAGCGAAGCAGCACCGCAAGCGGAGCATTTTGTACGGCAATCGGGCGTTGTTTCCGCCGCGAGCGCCTTTTTATATTCAAGCTTCATAAACTTTTTGGTAACGCCGATATCGATAAAATCCCAAGGCAAAAGCTCGTCTATGCCGAACTCTCTGTTTGCATAGAACGCGGGGTCGATACCAACGCTCTCAAACGCCTCTAACCATTTATCGTAGCTAAAGAATTCGTCCCAACCATCGAGCATCATACCGTTTTCATAGGCGTAGCAAAGCGCCTTTGAAAGCCGTCTGTCGCCGCGGGCGAACACCGCCTCGATGCGCGAAACTCTTGCATCGTGGTACTTATACGATATCTTTCTCGTTTTAATTTCGCCCTTAAGAAGCTGTTGCTTTCTTTCGAGCTCCTCGATAGTATCCTGAGCGCACCATTGGAACGGGGTAAAGGGCTTTGGAACAAAGCAGGAAACGCTTATCGTTACGTTTACACCCTTACCGCCGCCCCCTCGCTTTTTGGAATAGTAGGTATTAACGATATTTTGACCGAGAGAGGCGATACCGCAAACGTCGGCATCGGTTTCGGTAGGCAGACCGTTCATAAAATAAAGCTTTAAGCTTGACCTACCGCCATCGAACGCCTTTGAAACGGCGGTTATAATTTCTTCCTCGGTGATATTTTTGTTAATTACGTCGCGCAATCTTTGGGTACCCGCTTCGGGCGCAAAGGTTAGACCGCTTTTGCGAACCGAGGAAACCTTTTCGAGCAATTCCTCGTAGAAATTATCGATTCTCATCGAAGGCAAGGAAAGGTTTACCTTCTTTTTGTCAGTCCAAGAAAGGAGCTTATCGATAAGCTCGCGCAGATGGGTATAATCGCTTATGGAAAGCGAGGTTAAGGATATTTCGGGGTAGCCCGAATGCTTTACCGATTCGATTGCATCGGCGTTTAGAACGTCGGGAGATTTTTCGCGATAGGGGCGATAGACCATACCCGCTTGGCAGAAGCGGCAACCGCGGATACAACCGCGGAACACCTCCAGCATAACGCGGTCGTGAACCGTTTCCAAAAAAGGAACGGCACATTTCCGCGGGAAGCAGACCTTATCGAGATCCGAAATAATTCTCTTTCTTACGGTAGCGGGAACGCCCTCTTTTTTAGGTGTGAAGGACGCAAGAGTACCGTCGGGGTTATATGTAACCTCATAAAGCGAGGGAACGTAGAAGCCATCGAGCATTGACGCTTTATAAAGCGTTTCTTCCCTGCTTAGCCCTTGCTTTTTGCAATCGTTGATAAGAGAAGCAAGCTCCAAAAGCGCCTCTTCTCCCTCTCCGATAGAGAAAATATCGATAAAATCGGCTATCGGCTCGGGGTTATAGGCGCAAGGACCGCCCGCGATTATTATCGGGTCGGATTCGGCTCTATCCTTAGAAAGCAAGGGAATTTTACCCAAGCCGAGCATATGAAGCACGTTGGTATAGGACAGCTCGTATTGCAAAGTGAACGCCACGATATCGAACACGTTTAGCGGGTCGCCGCTTTCGAGCGCATACAAGGGAACGTTATTATTTATTAACTGCTCTCGCATATCCGGCCAAGGCATATAGGAGCGTTCGCAGCTTATATAACCCGATTGATTAAAGCAGTTTTGGAGTATTTTAACGCCAAGGTTAGACATACCTATTTCGTAAATATCGGGGAAGCAAAAGCAAACGCGCAGGGACGCGGTTTTGGGGTCGGGTATTTCGGAACCATATTCCCCGCCGACGTATCTTCCCGGCTTTTCGACCTTCGCAAGAAGATTGGAATATTTATTATAATCCATAAATCAACTTCTCCTATTAATTAGTTAAGTTTATCCTTAAGATAGAAGCCCGTATAGCTGTTGCCGCTTTTTGCAACCTCCTCGGGAGTACCCTTTGCAACGATACGGCCGCCGCCGTCGCCGCCCTCGGGACCAAGGTCGATAATGTAATCGGCTGTTTTTATTAAATCGAGGTTATGCTCGATAACAACCACCGAATTGCCTGCATCTACAAGCTTTTGGAGCACCGAAACGAGCTTATTAACGTCGTCGGTATGCAAGCCCGTGGTAGGCTCGTC
>JAZRTL010000213.1:0-1063 GCA_045652025.1 Eubacteriales bacterium | reverse complement strand
CAAGAAGCTCAAAGCTTTCTGCGCCGTAGAAGTCGTCGGAGTTAACTGCAACGAAGGGACCGTCTATTTCGTTGCGCGCTGCAAGAACAGCGTGGCCGGTGCCCCATTGCTTGCTTCTTCCTTCGGGAACGCTATAACCTTCGGGAAGGTCATCAAGCGCTTGGAAGCAATAAGCCGTCTTGATCTTGTTGCCGATTCTGTTGCCGACGGTTTCCTTAAAGATTTCAAGGTTTTCTTCCTTGATAACAAAAACAACCTTGTCAAAGCCCGCCTTCATAGCATCGTAAACGGTGTAATCGAGAATAAATTCGCCGTTAGGACCAATAGGGTCAAGCTGCTTTAAACCGCCGTATCTGCTGCCCATGCCGGCAGCCATAACCAATAGTGTCATAATTACCTCGCAAATTAGTTTAGTGTTGATGAGATTTTACAACAAAAAAACGCTTTTGTAAACCCCGTAAACGAAAAAACATCATTATTATATAAAAAATATATAAAATGGCTTGACATTTTAAATTGGCGATTTTATAATAACGAAAAATGCAATGTTATCTTGGAGGATACTATGAGCAAAATTCAAAAGCCCCGTATAGGTATTATCGGTCTTGGCCAACGCGGCTATGACCTTCTCCGTGTTGTTTTCGTTCCTATGGCGCAACACGATATTATCGAAA
This sequence comes from Eubacteriales bacterium, assembly GCA_045652025.1. GTDB lineage: Bacteria > Bacillota > Clostridia > Oscillospirales > CAG-382 > Coliplasma. Next base: position 389 of record JAZRTL010000213.1, on the reverse strand, counting down.
TCACTGCTTGCTGCGATTTCTATGAGGATCGTGCCGAAAAGGGTGCGGCTTATACCGAGGAGCAAATCGGTAAAAGACCTTTTACCACTACTAATTGGAAAGAGGTTGTAGACCATCCCGAAGTTGATGCAGTTCTCGTTCTTACCGCTTGGGAATCTCACGTTGATATGTGTATCTATTCCATGCGCGCCGGTAAGAAGGTTGGCGTTGAGGTTGGCTGTACTTATAATATCGAGGATTGCTATCGCCTCGTTCGTGCATATGAGGAAACCGGTATCCATTGTATGATGCTCGAAAACTGCTGCTACGGTAAGCGTGAGCTTATGGCGCTTAATATGGCACGCGAAGGTATCTTCGGCTCGGTTGTTCATTGCTCCGGCGGCTATTTG
>JAZRTL010000212.1:0-4155 GCA_045652025.1 Eubacteriales bacterium | reverse complement strand
CGGCGGCTTTGTTCTTTATAACGGCGGCTTTACCGCCGGCTTAACCGCACTTGTGTTGTTACCTATACTTGATTTTTATAAGGTAAAACCCAAATTCGAGGACGATACACATTAAATTATGAAAAGAATTATAGCTTTAACCTTATTTATTGCTTTTCTGTTCAGCTTTTGCGCTTGTAGTAACGATGCAACGGACAACAGTTCTACTAATGATTTCGTGTCGGTTGAATTAAACAGCAACGAAGATAGTTTCTTTGTTTCTTCTTTTAATCCGACAGAGAGCGAATTTTCTGTCGAGGTTGAAAGCTCCGTTGAAGATATTTCCTCCGATACTTATTCGGAAACAATCGATGACGAGTTTTCCGAAGGCACACAAATCTCCGAGGCAGAAACATGTTTTGATGTTACGGATGAAGATACAGAAGTAGATACCTCCGAGGGTACAGAAAACTCAACAGAAGATACGTCGTCCAACACTTACGAAGATGATACAAGCAAAGAAAGCGATAATGATACAGAAAGTAGCGCGAGCGACAACACAAACGTTTCTGTTAAACCCGAAGAAAGTACACCGTCCGAAGAATCTAGCGAGCCCGAAGAGCATTTCCATAATTATATAGAAGTTGGCACGCTCGATGCTACATGCACCGAAGACGGCGCTGTTTATTATGAATGTGAATGCGGTAAGCAAAAAACCAAAACTATCCGCGCACTTGACCATAATCCTGATTCGTGGAAATATGTAATATATCCTTCCGAAAATCAAGAAGGACTTAAAGAACAATATTGCTACCGCTGCGGCGTACTACTTGTAAGCGAGGTTCTGCCCAAGGTCAGTAAATACGAAGTAATTGCTCTGGAATCCAATACCGCTTTGGTAGAAGAGAGAATTCTTTACTACATCAATCAGTACAGAGTTTCTGAAGGCGCTTGCGAGATGTCTATGCTTCAGAACAAAGCTAGATCTTTTGCTCGAAGACGAGCTGAACAACTTGTTACTAATTACGGACATGATGAGATGGATGCCAGAGCGGCTGCAACAGAATTCGAATATGGAATTTATGTGCCCGAACGTCCCGAAACCATCTATGATTGGGAAACAGATACTATCATAGAAACCGGCAAGATCTCGCCCGCGTACTATTCTCCCTACGGCGGTGAGGCGATTGGTAATTTTGCGAGAACCAGCGCCACTACGGTAGATATGTTGGCAAGGAATATTGCTAGGGGATTTTATGACAGTAAGGCACACTGGGATTACGTGGGTAGCAACTCTAATCCGTATATTGCAATAGGAATTAAGCTTACAAGCAGCAGATGTTACGTGTGTCTTATAACTAGTGATGTAACTACTTACGATTAAAACATTAAGTAAAAAAGCGATAAGTGGAAAACACTTATCGCTTTTAGTTTTATTCAAGAATTTCTTTATCTATATATTCATTAACGGTTGCATAAAGCGTTTCTAACGAAAACTTACCGCCAACAAGGGTAGAATCGTTGTTTTTTTCATATCCGTGAGCGGCGTGTTTATTTACAAGCTCTTCGGTATAATCGTTTAGATAATATATTTTATAATTTCTATATCCGCGGTCGTCGTTTGTAATAAATTCGTCGCCCTGCTCGCAATGGGTTACGGTAGGAATAAAAAGAGGGGAATCGATATAAATATCTTGGGTTTTGCAATCTCTAACTATCTTTAATTCCAGCATACCGCCAAGCAAATTCATCCCTCTCTGCATACCCGAAAGATAGTTACCCAAGGAATAGACAACAAGTGTTTTACTTCCGTTAGAAGCGGTTTTCCATTCGATAGGTTGTATATTATGCGGGTGCATACCAAGAACAACGTCAACACCAAGCTCGGTCATTAGGTTAGCGTAATTCCTTTGGGTTTTATTAACGCTATATGTGTTTTCATAGCCCCAATGGGAAGAAACGATAATAAAATCGGCAACCTCTTTTGCAATAGAAACCTGCTTTTTAACTAATTCCTCATCAAAAAACGGAACAATTACTTCGCTATCGCTTGGTACCTCAAAGCCGTTTGTACCGTAGGTATAGCTTAAAAAGGCAATCTTTATATTATTCTTTTCGATTACCTTAATATTTTCAAGCGATTCTTCGTTAGGGTAATAGCCAATAACGTCAACGTTTCTTGTTGTAAAGAATTCGTTACAATGCTCCAAAAACTCTGTTCCGTCGGAATCGAGCATATGGTTATGGGCAACGTTAACAACGTCAAAGCCAACGTTAACAAGCGTTTCACCCATCGCGTTTGGAGTATTAAAGCAAGGGTATCCGTGTACTCTGCGGTAATCGCCGCCTATAAGCGATTCTTGGTTGATATATGAAATATCGGCGCTTGAAATTCTTTCCGCAACCTCGGTATAGATATAATCGAAATCGTAGCTTGCGTTATGCAAATCGGTATAAACGGGTGTGGTGTTATTATTTTCCGCATCGCGCTTTATAGCATCGAAATAAATACAAGGGTGTATTAGGTTATCGGGACAAGCAAGAAAGGTAACGATATCGTCTTTTGGTTCTTCGGGGATAGATTGCTCGCTTATCTCCGAGCTTTCGTTTTCGCTTTCTTCGGTATGCTCGCTATAAATTTCTGAGCTATTTAAAGAAATATCTTTAGAATCCGAAGTATCAAAAGAGGTTAAATCGACAACCTCCGTACAAGAACAAAAGGACAAAACAAACGCGAAAATTAACAATAATGCAATATACTTTTTCATAATTTACCACCCGATTTTAACAATTAATCTTTTCGCGTTTATTATAATACATTCAATAATAATTTTCAACAGTTTTATAGGTCGATTTTGTTACATAAACCGACACAAAATACCTTTAATACTTGACAATTTGGATATAAAAATATATAATTATATGTAATTAAATAGGGAGTAATGCTATGAGAAAATTATTTAGTTTTATCCTTGCAATATATATATTAACAACTGCGTTTGGTGTTTCTGCTTTTGCGCTTGATAAGGTTACAAACCCGCCCGAAATTAGCTTTTCCGTTAACAGCGGCGCGGTTGTTTCCAAGTTCGATAAAATTACCGTTACTATTAACAGCAAAACCGACGTTAATTATACCCTTAAAGTAGATGGCAACACTTGCGAAAGCATTGATATAACAAAGCTCTCCGAGGGTATGCACACCGCTTACGTTAGCGCAACCGATAGCGACGGATTAAGCTCTAACAAAACCTTAATTTTTAACGTTAAGGATAAATCCGCTTCTATTCTACTTAACGAAGAGGAAAAGGAAATTAACGTTTCCGCGGTTGGCGAATCGGTTCTTTATACTGGTATGCTGCTTGCCGACGTGCATTTGCTTGAAAACCGAGTTGGCGCTTTCGAAAGAAATTATCTTCGTTGCGATGACGAGATTTTAATTTCTTGGGACGATATGAGCGAGCATATTACCAAGACGGTAGGAAACAGCGTTCCTTACCAATCGTTTGTTGTAAATACCGAATATTCTACCCAAAAGAACGTACTTGTTTCTTATAAGGGAATTACGGGCAACGGCGCGGACATTCTTTTAGAAGCTTGGAACTATGTTAACAGCTGTTGGGACAAGGTTGCCGTTGTTAAGAGCGGCGATCCTATTTCGGTTTCGCTTGATATAAAGACCTATGCATATAAGAAAAAGATGCGCGTTAACGCATCGCCGATTTTGAATTACAACGGTAGCGATTATTTTTATTGGAATTCTAATAAAAGCGATGCTTATAGTGTTAATTACGATAACGCGAACAAGTTCGATTTAATTTCTGCTAACAACCATGATTTTCTTATTCTTTATTTAGAAAAGGACGTTACCGAGGAAACGGCATCTTGGGCAAACGCGGTTTGCTCGATGTATAAAAACCGCAACGTTATTATTGTTCCTTCTAATTACTTCGTTTCCGAATATAGTTATATCGATAATTCCGAGTTCATTTGGAATAATATTGTTTATGGTAACGAAAACGTTGTTGCGATACTTTGTAACGATTTCGAGGGTTATTTCGAAACGGTTAAAACCATCGGCAACCGTAAGGTTGTAGAATGCAATACTCCTAACACCGAAAGCAAGATTACAATTAACGGCGCAGAACAAATTATAATTACCGCGCTTGATACTAAAGC
>JAZRTL010000211.1:0-3019 GCA_045652025.1 Eubacteriales bacterium | reverse complement strand
ACCTGTCGTTTTTTTATCCAAGCCGCAGGCTTGGTATATCATCGCCGCGCAACGTGCGGTGTATATCATCAAGGGCGGCGAACCGCCCTTGTATCTCATCACGCGCCAGCGTGCATTTTCCCTGCGGCTTGATGATATACAACACTTCGTGTTGGTGATATACAATGCTACGCATTGATGATATACAAGGCTTACGCCTTGATTCATTGGTGAAAGTGTGGTATAATGAAATAAAGAAAGGTGGTAAGGGTATGCCTCATGGATATAAACGAGAATATAAAGATATTTTTTATTTTCGCAAAGACCATTTCTGTCCCGAATGCAAAACAAAGCTGGAGAAAGTTCCGGTGTCAAAAGTGGTTAATTCCAGATCTCCCGAAGCGAAGGATTTCGATTTCAGCATGCCCGGAGGCGGTTTTGCGATAGGCGATATTCAATTTACATGGGATGAATTTGAATGTCCAAACTGTAAAAAACACCTTACCGTTAATGAAATGAAAGCAATTGAAGGAATTCCATTACCTAAAAAGCCAAGTAAATTGGGAAAAATACTATTCTATATATTTAGCATTCTTCTTCTCATTGCAGTCGCATTGAAGAAGAAATATTTAAGTTGACCTTTGGTTCGCTTTCACCTCGATTTTTGACCTTTTTATCAGTATTAGCCAAAACAAAAACACCTGCTTTTGCGGGTGTTTTTTGTTTTATCAAGGGGATTCGAAGGGCGCGATATTACCCCGCAAATTCGTTTCTCATTTTCGGGGACCCCTTAAAAACAGTTCGGGGAACTGTTTTAGCGAACCGACGCCCAAAGGGCTCGGGTAGCGGTCGCGCCACAGGGGAGCAGTCGCTCGGCGAAAGAGTTGCGGAGCAACGTGTGTAGCCGTAAAGACTGCGGAGAATCCCTATTCCGCTGCCAAAAAACGACAGGTTTTAACCTGTCGTTTTTTTATCCAAGCCGCAGGCTTGGTATATCATCGCCGCGCAACGTGCGGTGTATATCATCAAGGGCGGCGAACCGCCCTTGTATCTCATCACGCGCCAGCGTGCATTTTGCCTGCGGCTTGATGATATACAACACTTCGTGTTGATGATATACACGGCTTCGCCGTGATTTGTGTGAAAAATAGGATTCATATACAAGACAGCAAAACTTCCCTTTCATCTGCGAAGCAGATTTCATTGCAAAACACAGCAACGTATGATATACTAAACTCGGAAAGGAAGTATTAATATGGAAAACAAAAACCTTTTAACTTTAGACGGTTGCAAAAAAGAGCTTTTACGTTGGGCAAAGGGCAACCTTGTTCCCGATATTGTTATATTTGCAATTTTATCCTTGATTTTCGTCCCGCTTCTTTTTTTATCGATATACATAGCGGAAAACGGTGTTATTCTTGGCGTTATTTTTGCCTTGTTGTGCGCTTTTCCGCCCGTGGTTTCTATTTGCAGAATTGTCATTGACGTTATAACCTTACGTTTAATAAAAAACGACGGTTTTTCTATCGAAAAAGACGTTGCGGAGCGTTTATCAAAGGACGAAATCCCAAGAAAATATTCAGAGGGCAGACGCGTTTGCGACGTTATATATTTTAAGGAACACGGAAGATTTGTTGCAACGGGAATAACCTTTAACATCTCTTTCGAGGGCGATGAATTTTATTTGGTGGTTTTGCACGGCAAAAAAGACCGAATTGTTTTTGCATATAATACCAAAACACATTATTTTAACGAAGCGGTATAACCTCTCCCGCGCGATGTTTTTTTAATTACAATCGCTATATATTTTAACAATCCCGTGCTATACTGAACCCGGAAAGGCGGTAGAAATATGAAAAAGAAAGCTTTATTCATTATTATCGGCATAGTTTTATTGGTTATTATCACCGCGGCGGTTGCGGTTTTCGCTATTGGTGCGAAGTACAATCTCGGCGTTGTTACAAGCGTTTCGGCAACCGAAAAGGGCGACGGCGCGATAGATTTAAGGATTTCCTATCTTCTCGCGTCGGGCGGGTATTCGGTTCGCAACGTTGGCGTTGACGAGGGCGAATATATCGGCGACGGGATGGTCGATTACGACGGCAGTATTGGCAAGCACAGAATTATTATTGAGTTCGGCGACGTTGCGCTTGCCGAAAGGATTTTAGAAAAAGCCGACGAAAACGGTGTTATTCAACTTGCGGACGGCGTTTGGGCAAAAAGAGCCGTTCCCGCCGACCACGGCTTTGTGCTTTACGTTGGGTCAGACCGCCCGATAAGTGTCGAGCCGTTGGAGCACGGAAAGCTCAACGCGCTTTGCGGAACTATTAAAATCGCCGTTTCCGTTGGCGAAGAATAAACAAATCCAAAGGAGCAATACATGAAGCTTAAAAGAATTCTCGCTTGGGTTATCGATTGGAATTTATGCGGCATTCCCGCGATTATTTGCGCCTATTATTTTGACGCCGCTATCGATCAAGGGTTAACGGCAAAGTACGCGCTTATCTTTGTTCTTGGCGTTATCTCCTTCCCCGTTCTTTTTGTCTTTCGCGATGTTCTTTGCAACGGAAGAAGCGTTGCGAAGCGCATTTTCAAGCTTTGTGTTATCGACAACGCGACAAACGCCAAACCTACAAGGCGCAAGCTGATAATTAGAAATTTGTTCTTTTTTATTTACCCCGCCGAAGCGATTATGCTTCTTGCAATAAATAAAACCCTTGGCGATATGGTTACAAACACAACCGTTGTTAAAAAGTAAACGCTTTTAAAACACCTGCTTTTGCAGGTGTTTTTTGTTTTATCAAGGGGGATTGCCCAAAAAACAAACACAAAAGGAACGGCAATGCCGTTCCTTTTTAATTTTCTTCTTTTTTGGGAGGATAGGGGGATTTTTCGCTCGTTAAGTCCATTAAATAATCCAAGCTGGTATTGTAATACTTCGCAAGAATAAGCAAATTTTCGGTTGTCGGGAGCAATTCGCCACATTCATACTTTGAAAGCGTGCTTTGGCTTATACCCGTGTCCATTTGCACCTTAAGCT
>JAZRTL010000210.1:0-3767 GCA_045652025.1 Eubacteriales bacterium | reverse complement strand
AGTGTAATTACGGGAGTCGATACAACCAAACAATCTTTTGCTTTATCGTATCTTCCCTCCACAATAACGGGATATTTTAATTTAAGCTTTTCTTCCATAGCTACAAATCCTGTAAAAAGCAAGCTCTATTATTTTATAAGGGTCGCTGTTATAGCTTTTGATTTTAATATCTGCAGAAGCTAATTGGTTAATTGCATAATTAAGAGCACGCATATCGAAGCCACCCGAGGTAGCTATCTTTCTAACGAGCCATTGCTTTAATTTATGCTCCTTGGCAATAGTTTCAATGCTCTTGCCACAATCAATACCTTGCTTAATAAAAAGTATATCCGAGAAAACCTTTGCAATAAAGCCGATCGCCTTACTTAAATCATCGCGTTTAATATCAAGACTTTCCCAAACCTTCATTGCAGTAACGATATCTCTTCTGTTAAGCGCATCGGTTAGATCGTAATATTTATAATAACTGTTTGCGCAACAATATTTACGAACGTCTGCAACGGTTATCATCTTATCAGAAAAAGCCAAAACAAGCTTTTCTATCTCGCTTTGGAGGATATACATATCGCTACCGCAAACGCTAATAATTTCACGCGGGACGTTCGCTTCGTACTTAACGCCCTTTGAGTTAAAATGCTTCGCCACCCAAGTTGTAAGCTTATCTGCCTTTTCGGTTTCAAAGGTAACAATTAGCCCATAACTTTCGACAAGCTTAACAAAATTGCTAAGGCCCGATTCCTTCAACAGCTTTTCTTCGACCTTATCGGAAGAACGCAAAACAATTAATATAATTAAATAGTCCTGCATATCCGAGAAAATTCTCGAATAAACCTCGAGCTCGCTCTCGTTTAGCTTTGCAATGTCTAAATCTACAATCTCTATTAGTTTAATATCGCTCATATAAGGCAGCGATTCTACCGCATCCTCAAGCTCTGTTAACCTACCGCTTGCTGCATTAAAATAGATATGGTTAAACTCCGGCAACGGAGCAGAATCGATAATTTTACGAATACGATCCGCATAATGATCCTTCATAAATTCTTCGGAACCGCTAAACAGATATACACCGGAGAGATTATTCTCTTTTATTCTCGTTTTTAAAACGTCAAGACTCATAAATACTTTGTTCGCCTTCCGAAAAATCAAATTCAATTCTTAATCTTGAATTATACAAGCCGTCAAACATCTTATTATTTGACATTTCCGCGCATCCGTAAATTGAATTAGCGTTAATTAAGTTAATATCTCCCCTAAAACTCTTTGAGAGTATTACTAAATCGCAATTAGATGCATTGTTATATTTTTTACCGAGCAGGTTATAACTTTTATCGGTAGTTTTTATGTAAATACTCTTTTCATTAAAGCTATTATCATTTGGCCCGATAACAGATACATTAACCTTTTCGTTTATCCTCAAGCTTAAAGCTTCATTATAAATTATTATATCACAATTTCTTTCGTTTGCCAAGATTTTTATTTTTTCGACAATACCGGTCTCTGCTTCTCCGCTCGGGATGGGCAAATAAAGCGATTTAACGTTCGCTTTACAGCTAAAATTATCAAACCTATTAACCGCGCTATTATTTAAAACGGTAAACACATAATTATCCAGCGAAATCCTACCGCTTTCGTAAACCGCATCTGAAAATGCGTTATAACCGCCCAAATCAAAATATACGTTTGCTTGCTCGGTAGAAATATATGCATATTCGGTATTATCGCAACCGTAATCGATAATTAATTTATCCGAAAACTGAATTTTATTAACTAAACCGCAAGCGAAAATCGAAATACAAAATACCAAAGACGAAAGTGATAGAGCAAGAAGGCGTCTTCTTGAAACAAAGATTAACAAACCTACAATTATAAGAGCACACATTACGGGAATTATCATATACGGCGTGTGCACGGATATAACGCCGATATCAGCATCGTTTATAAAACTCGCAAGTTTTGTTATCCAATCAAACAAATACCCAGCGGGAACCGCAACGTATCCGCCAAGAACACTTGAAATCGGAGAAATTATATAAGCCGCCAAGGTAAACTTTAAGGCAAGGTTAAACAACGGAACCGCAAATAGATTTATTAAAGGCGAAATATATGAAACGGTATCGTATTTTAAAAACAAAACGGGAAATGAAATTACAGTTGCAACAAAAGTAAATAAAACAGAGCTGCAAACGTAAATACACAACCTTGTTAAACGTTGCAAAAGAAATCCCGAATCGTCAAAGCGCGTTGAAAAATATACATCTATATCCTCAACAATCGGTTGTATTAACAAAATACCGAAGCTACACAAAAAGGACAGCTGTAAGCCCGTTGAACAAATCGAATAAGGATTATTAAACAGCAAGAGAAGAAAAACGTAAAATAGATTTGTAAAGCTATCGGTTCTATATAAGAACACACCCGATATTAATACAACAACCACCATCGCGCCCGAGCGAACAACGCCGGGAGTAAAGCCAACGAGAGCCATATAGAAAATCGCAACGATGGCACCGATAATACTTGCGACATTTCTATCAACCGACAGAAAAACCAAAAAATTCACCAATCCCATTACAATTAACATAATATGCAATCCGCTAATTGCAAGCAAATGGGAAATACCCGAGGATTGATAAACAGAATATACGTAAGCCGAAATCCCCTCGCTATCGCCAACGGTAACACCGCGTGATATTTCTTTGGCGTATTCAAAATCGCCAAACAAAGCTTCGCTATTTTCGTAAACGCTTTTTCTTATAGAATAAACTAATCCTACCCCATCAGAAATAGAATTAATTTTGCCTGTTGCAGAAAGAGAAATATCACTCGATAAATAGTTTTGTGTATTTCTATATTTATAGGTAACGTTGGCATAAACAACGTCGCCCGCCAAAGCCACGCTTGGCATTTCCGAAGGATAAAAGCGTATTATTTCGCCTTTATCAACGCCGATCTCGCTGGAAACGATCTTTGCATCAAATGACCCAAGGTTAACCTCTTTAATTTCCAACGTAACGTTGTCGGTCATATCCGAAAACTCTTTGTTTTCGTTAATAAAGAGCGTATATGTTGTAAGCCACAATACGCCGGCAGAAAACATGGCGACTGCAAAAGCAGCCGCCGATATTACTTTATATGCCTTTTTATTATCCTTTACGGCAATTATCGCAAAGGATGTAATAGAAAGCGCAAACAAAACCGCAAATATCGCGCAAAATATCACGGTGTCGAATTTGCTCGTTCCAATACCAAAAACAACACCAAGAGCAAAAATAGATATTGCGATTATAGCGTAGCGCTTTCTTAACATTACAAAAACTTAAGCTAACTTAGTAGGAAGCTTTTCTCCGCCGAGGATATGGAAATGAAGGTGGTTAACGGTTTGACCGCCGTTTTCACCAACATTTGTAATAACGCGGTAACCGTCGCTCAATCCGCAACGAGTCGCAACCTTGGGGATAGCGAGCATAACCTCAGAAACGGCAACGATATTATCGTTACAAATGCAATCCGCAGAATCGATATGCTTTTTGGGAACAACCAAAACGTGCACGGGCGCGTTAGGGTTGATATCCTTAAACGCATAAATAAATTCGTTTTCGAAAACCTTTGTAGAAGGAATTTCGCCGTTAATTATGCTACAAAACAAACAACTCATATAATACCTCTTATTTAATCTGTTCAGAAAGAACCGTTTGAGCAGCCGCAAATGCTTCGGGAAGCTTGGAAGCATCCTTACCGCCGGAGGAAGCGCTGTTGGGTCTACCGCC
>JAZRTL010000209.1:0-4755 GCA_045652025.1 Eubacteriales bacterium | reverse complement strand
TACCGTCGCCGCCGTTTTGGGCAACGAACTTACGTCGGTATTTAAAGTTAAGCAAGGTGTTTTCGCCCTCGTCAACAACGAACACAACGTTACCGCCACGTCCGCCGTCGCCGCCATCGGGTCCGCCTTTAGCGACGTATTTTTCACGTCGGAACGAAACGCATCCGTTACCGCCGTCCCCCGCTTTTATATAAATTGTAACCTTATCTATAAACACGGCAAAATCTCCCTTACTTTAAGATAAAAATAAAAAAATAAAGAGCTGTCAGGCATCGAAGGACACCCGACATACTCTTTACAGTTGCAATAATTACTCTGCTTCGACAGCGTAAACGCTGACTTTCTTTCTTCCGCCTGCCATCGGTTCGAACTTAACCTTACCGTCTACAAGCGCGAAAAGTGTGTCGTCGGAGCCACGGCCGACATTAACGCCGGGATGGATCTTGGTGCCTCTTTGACGCATAAGAATATTGCCGGCAGTAACAAACTGACCGTCCTGTCTCTTAACGCCAAGACGCTTGGATTCACTATCACGACCGTTCTTGGTAGAACCAACACCTTTTTTATGTGCAAAGAACTGAATAGACAATCTGAGCATAATACTTAGCTCCTTTCGATAAAATATTATTCGGTAATTACCTTAATATATTTAGGGTAATCGCCTTGAAGAATGCATAATTCATTATACAAGCCCTGTACAAGCTTTATGCCAACCTCATCCTCGGTTAAGAGAGTACAAGCGATAGTAACGCTTTCTTCCTCTACCTTAACTTCGGCGGGAAGACCGAACGATTCGGTAATATTGTTTATTGTCATTATCGTCATAGAGCTGACGGATGCACAAACAATATCGCTACCCTCGGGAGCATAGCCCGAATGGCCGCTTATGCAGAATTTGATGAATTTACCGTTCCTTTTAGAGAACGATGCGGTTATCATCGCTTATTTAGCGATGCTGAGGATCTGAAGCTTGGTATAGGGTTGTCTATGACCGATATGCTTCTTGGAATCCTTTTTGGGCTTGTACTTGATTACGTGAATCTTCTTGCCCTTGCCGTTCTTAACAACGGTAGCGGTAACGGTAGCGTCAACGGTAGGAGTACCTGCAACAAAACCGTCTTCGCCGCCAATAGCAAGAACCTTTTCGAAGGTGTAGGTTGTGCCTTCTTCAACGCCGAGCTTTTCAACAAAAATGATGTCGCCCTCGCTGACCTTGTACTGCTTTCCGCCTGTTTCCACAATCGCAAACATTTGTAAGCACCAATCCTTTCTTTAGACTCGCTGCCTAGTGGGTGCGCGAACGCGACTTTAAAAACCCCATACATGCGGCAAGTGGTAGTTTAACACAAGAAAGCCGCTTTGTCAATACCTTTTGGCGAATTATAGCAAGTTTTTACGGCGTTTTTATTCCTATAATAAATATTAGCGCTTTTAGCCGAAAAGCAAAGCAAAAATCCGCAACCAAGCCGGCTTAGTTACGGATTTTTTATAGCTTATACGTTTGCGTACGCTTTGTTTTTAAGGCGAAGGTTATCGGCTATCATCGCGATAAACTCCGAATTCGTCGGCTTCCCGCGGGAATGCTGAACGGTATAGCCAAAGAAGGAATTAAGAACGTCCAAATCTCCCCTATCCCAAGCGACCTCGATAGCGTGGCGGATAGCGCGCTCAACGCGCGAGCTTGTTGTTCCATATTGCTTTGCAACCGTCGGATATAAAATCTTTGTTACGGAATTTATAACCTCGGTATTATTAATTGCCATAACGATAGCGGTTCTAAGATATTGATAGCCCTTTATATGCGCGGGCACGCCGATTTGATGTATTATTTTTGTAACCTGTGCTTCCAAATCGGCATCCTCTCTGCCGGGGACCTTTGCGCTTCCGAGCTTTCTGCCCTTATCTGCAAGACGGCGGATTCTATCGGCAAGCATATTAAAATCGAGCGGCTTTAGCATACAATAAGCCGCTCCCGCCTCGCAGCATTCCTCGAACAGATTTTGGCTCGAAAAGGAAGCCAGCATTATAAAGGCGGGAAAATCCTCGGGCATTTGCTTTTTTGCAGTTCTAATTAAGCCAACGCCGTCGATCTTACCCAAATAAAGATCCGAAATTACGATATTCGGTTTTGTTCTCGCCATTTTGGAGAACGCTTCCTGTCCGTCGCACGCCTCCGCGACAACTTCTATATCCAATCGTCTTAAATTTTGGACACATTGATTTCTGAATTCGCTGTTACTGTCAGCGACCAGTACCCTCGGTTTTTCCATATTCTTGTTGCTCCTTAACGTTTATTTTTTGTAAGCTAATTTTAGCACACGAAACAACAACTTATCAATAGATTTCCATTGAAAATACTGGAGTTTCGGCAACTTTCGGTCTTCGTTTTTCGACACCCGAAGCCCGTTTTTTCGCCCTATTTACAGATATCTTCGGCAAAACAAGAAAAATTTGTCGAATTTTGTCGAATAGCGTCTTTTGTCTATTATAGCAACAAAAACGGGTTTGTCAAGAGCAGCTGTCGAATTAGCTCGACGGCGAAATTTTGCGACCTACGCCAAATAAAGAGAGAACGGTTTAGCTATCTTTTAGAAATCACACCAAGACGCCTTACGGCTTCTCGGGGGTCCCCAAAAGAAAAACGGAGAAGCTCCTTTTTGGAAGCTCTCCGCTTTTATATTCAGTATTTGATATTATTCCTCGAAAAACCATTCGGGGTCGACGAAAACGCCATCGATGCTAACGCTGAAGTTAAGCGCAGTCTTGCCCGCGGTAAATCCGCTACTACCCGCCGTACCGAGAACCTCGCCATGATTAAGAACGTAGCCCTCGCGCACGTTTACGGTATCGAGATGGAAATAATAGGTATAAATGCCGTAGCCATGGTAAACCACAACGGTATTACCCGTTGGAGCAAGCTCGCCGCTAAACACAACCTCGCCCGCTTGTGCAGAGCGCACGGTTGTTCCCTCGCTAAGCTCATATACCAAGCCCTCGCAGGTACGCTCGCCCGAATCGCCGCTTATATCGGCAACACCAAGGTTAATCTTTTGACCGAATTTAAACCTTGGGCTTGCGCTAACGGGAGCGCGAAGATACATTTCGGCATAGTCGAAATAGTTAACGTCGGGTCGTTCGGTGGCAATTTCTCTTAAGCTCTTATAGAAGTCCGAAAGCTTTTCGGGGGAAAGCTTTTGGTTGTATTCCTCGGTGCTTGCCTCGATAGGTGTCCAAACACCGCCATCGCGAACGGTAACGGTAATTGTTTCTATAACCTCATCCGCGCCGGTTTTTAGCTTAATTGTATAGCTACCGGGAACGGTGTTACGCGGGATAGGAAGCAAAGCGATACCCTTATCCTCGTCGATAATATCGAACTTTACCTGCGGGATATCGATAAGCGAATCGAATTCTATCGTTTCGTTATCGTTAAGGTTGGTCGCATGTACCTCTATAACGTCGCCAACGACGTAATCCTTAACGTCAAGCTCTAACCTTGCGGGAATATCGTACAGCAAGTTGAACTTATATTTTGCCTCGCCAAAGGCGCGAGCTCCGTTACGCGAGCTCCATTTTGCAGTAAAGGAAACGGTTATCATCGTATCGACGGAAAGGTCGAGTTGGGAAATATCCTTTATATTATATTCAACACCGGTTGAGGTGATATAGGAAACGTCCGTCATCTCAAAAGGCAAATTTTCGTCATTCGGAGTAAAGGTAAGGGTATTATCAAGCCCTTTAAGAATAGTATAAACCTCTTCGCCGCTTGCATATTCAGAGGGGGTATAGCTATATGCAACGTCATCCGATTTATAATAGCTCCAATCGGATTCGATAGGTAAAACCTCGCTTACGTTTTCGCCGCTTACAACGCTAAGCTTCGGAAGGAAGTAATCGGAATATAAATAATCGAACTCGGGACGAAGCAAAAGCTGCTTTGCGGTTTCGTTTTCCAAAACGTAAAGCTTGCCCTCGGGCGCAATTAGCAAGCAACCCGAAAGGTTAAGCGAGGGATAGAACTTATATCTTATCGAATTACTCTCGCTCGAGCAGGTGATATAAACCGGAATTTCGTCCTTTACGTTACGCATTGCGCTCGAGATAGAAAGCGAGCCGGTTATCGTTTTAACGTAAAAATCGATATCCTCGTCCGAATTAAACACCACCGAATCCTTACCCGGTGCGGAAACGGTTATCTTGGCAACGTTATCCAATATAATAACCTGTGTTGAATTGGCTATAAAATATATAATTATCGCAATTAGCGGAAGCAGAAAGAAAAAGGCGAGTATGCCGTTACCCTTGCTTCTTTTACCGTTTGCCATAAAAACCTCCGTTAGAATTGGCGTTTATAAGCCGTTTTCGCGCATTTTACGCGAAACGCTCTTTGAAGTTTATTTTATACCATTGCAATAATTATGTCAATAATATTTTTAATTTACGGGAATAATATCCTTAAAAACCAAAGGAGCTTTTATGAGCCGATATATTGATTTTCGAACCGCTATTGCCACCGCGTTTGAGGGTTGCTTTGATTTTACGATAAGGGAATTTGGAAAGTCGGGCGCAAGATGCGCGGTTATGTTTATTATCGGCATAACCTCGCGGGATTTTATTGCGGAAGCAATATTGCGTCCGTTGTTACGGACGAACGTTTATGAGTTCGACGGTGATTTTGCAAAGGTTATAGAAAGTCCCGTTCTTAACATGCCCGAAAACGAGCAAGCGGCAATAAAAGGCATTGCCAAGTCGGAG
>JAZRTL010000208.1:0-1217 GCA_045652025.1 Eubacteriales bacterium | reverse complement strand
TACCTATCTTTCTCGCTAACGAAAAACGATTGATGAAGGTTGAGGTTCAGTTAAGAACTATCGCAATGGATTCTTGGGCAAGCTTGGAGCACCAATTAAATTATAAAAAGAACCGCGATTTTACCGACGAAATGCGCGAGGAATTGCTCCTTTGCGCCCGCCTTTCTGCCGAGCTTGACGAGCGTATGGATAAGCTCCGCAGTATCGTAAGCGAAAGCAAATAAAAAAGCACCGTTAGGTGCTTTTTTTATTGGGGTTAACTGCTTTTGTTTGTTTTTTTGACAAGCATAAAAAGCACGTTACTAAGCGGAAGTATTAAAATGCCCGCACATAAATTGCCTATGCCGTGGAGTATATCGAAAGTAAACCCTGCCGCTATCCATGCAAGCGTTTGTTGAAGGTTAAGACCCATCAAAAGCGCTTGGGCGGGGGCGTATAGAACCCCGTATAAAAGCCCGTGGAGACAACAAACGATAGGGTAAATAATTGCCTTTGCCTTGTTAGGCATATTCTTCGGTAAAAGCATCGTAACGCCCCAAAGAACCGCCCAAATATAAAGGTAGGGAACCCACCACATAGAAAACCCGTTGTAAAATCCGGTTGTGAAAATAAAGAGATATATGGGGATTAACGCCTTTGCTCTGAACACAATCGTTAAAACCATAATGAACATCCCGAGCAGGTGGATGTTCGGCAGTATTTCCATAAATAATTTCGTAACGTACATCAACGCGCCAAACATACCGAAAAGCGCAATTTCCGCAATGGTTAAAAATGGTTTTGGCTTTTTACTTGGTGTATTCAAGCTTATACACGTCGCTTTCGTTAATTTCGGTGGTGTCAACTCCGGTCATCGCATATTCGCCGTTAATATAAAACGCCCAATAGCTTTGGTCAACGTCATAATCGGCGGTAATGCCGTTAACGACCTTAACGTAAAGACCGTAAGCGCCCATCTCGCCCGCAATAACCTTGTTGTCAAGTAGCGCTTCGCCAACGGTCGTCTTGTCGGTGTGAATGGTGAAAATAATCGATTGCTCGCCCGCCGCAACCTCTACCTTAAAGGTTTTTGCGCCCTCGCCAAGCTCGGTGTCCTTAAGATAAGTTGCACTTTCCCAAACCCCCGTTTTATCTACGGTGTTGCAACCGACGAGGTTAAAAACAAAGATAAGGGATAAAAGAATTAAAAGAGCTGAACTTGCGGATTTTTTCATAAT
>JAZRTL010000207.1:0-9243 GCA_045652025.1 Eubacteriales bacterium | reverse complement strand
AATCGCATCGTCAACCGTAACGATGCCGACTAGGCGGTTGCCTTTATCTACAACGGGCAACGCCAAAAAGTCGTAATTACTGAACTTTAAAACTACCGATTCTCTATCCTCGTGAGTGTTTGCGGAAATAACGTTCGTTTCCATAATTTCCGAAACGAGCGTATCGGTTTCGGCAAGCATTAAATCCATCGCCGTAACAACGCCGACGAGAGTTCTGTCGGATTCGGTAACGTAACAGGTATAGATAGTTTCCTTTTCTGTACCGACGCGCCTTATCCGAGCAAAAGCATCGTTAACGCTCATATTCTTATCCAATCGAACGTATTCGACTGTCATAATACTGCCCGCGCTGTCCTTTGGATATTTTAAAATTTGGTTTATATGCTCGCGGGATGCGGAATCCGAGTTGGCAAGAATACGGGTTGCCACGTTTGCGGGCATTTCCTCGATAATATCAACCGTATCGTCAATATAAAGCTCATCAAGAACTTCTCTTAATTCCGCGTCCGACAAGCGACGTATTAACGCCTCTTGAACGTCGGCATCCATTTCCGAAAAGCATTCCGCCGCAGTATCTCTATGCATAATACGGAACACAATCGGCAAGGATTCCTCGCTTAATTCCTCGCACAGCTTTGCAAGGTCATACGGCTCGACCTCATCAAGCAAAGCGCGAAGCTGTTGGTAGCTGCCTTTTGAAAGCAATTCGGCTACCTGTTCGAATAACTCTTTGATTTCCATTTTAACCGTTCCTTTCTTTAAAGCTTTGGAAACGGCAAAAACCTTTTATAACGCGAACGAAGGCAGAGTATAATGGCATCCGTCCGCGCAGATACTTTTAGGTTTTATGCCGCTACTTCGAGACGAATCCATTAAACTCCCACTCCTTTACAAGTTAATTAATACAAAGTAGTTTATATCCCTTTTATCATACATATATTTTATACTTTTGTCAATTATTTTTTGTTGCCTTTTATCCCTTTTTCTGCTATAATTTTGCCGAGGTGAAAATATGTTTGAATTTGGGAACTCTTGGGATGCGTTGCTTTCTCCCGAGGCGGAAAAGGAATATTACCGCGAATTGAGAGCGTTTTTAAAAAGCGAATATTTAAAATCGGGGGTTCCGATATACCCCAATATGAACGATATTTTTAACGCTTTTAAATATACCGATTACAACGACGTTCGTGCCGTTATTATCGGGCAGGACCCCTATCACAACGAGGGTCAAGCCCACGGGCTTTGCTTTTCGGTTAAAAAGGGGGTTCAAAAGCCGCCCTCGCTTAACAATATTTTTAAAGAATTACAAGCCGACCTCGGATTTGCTCCCGCCAACCACGGCGAGCTTACAAGCTGGGCAAAAAACGGGGTTATGCTTTTAAACAGCGTGCTTACCGTGCGCGCGGGCAACGCGGGCAGTCATCGCAACAAGGGCTGGGAAATTTTTACCGACAACGCGATTTCGCTTTTGAACCAAAGAAAAGAGCCGATTGTTTTTATTCTTTGGGGCAGCTACGCAAGGGCGAAAAAGGAGCTCATAACCTCGCCTCAACACTTTGTTTTGGAGGCGGCACACCCAAGCCCGCTTTCCGCCTACAACGGTTTTTTCGGGTGCAGACATTTTTCGAAATGCAACGAATTTTTAAAATCGGTCGGAAAACCCGAAATCGATTGGGAAATCAAATAAATCGGGTTGATTTTATAACTAAAAAGCAAAAGAGCCGGTTCGAGATATACTCGTTCCGGTTCTTTTCTTAAATGATCAAAAAATTATTTACCGAAATAGTCCTGTACCGCCTTTTCGGCTCTATATGCGGGGAGCGAAAATTCGAATATATCGGTTTCGCCCAAGGAGTATTTTCTTATCTCGCCGTAGAGCTTCCAATAATCGCAATACACGTTGCTCGAGAAAATATCGGGGCTTTTTTCGGGGATTACCGGATAGCCGTAGGTTTCGCGGTAATAATTCGCAAGGCGAACCATAGCGGGAACCGCCTCGTCGCCCAAATTTGCAAGCGCGGTAATATCGGTTTGGCTAAACTTGCCGTTGATATAGCGGTCGACGTTATAGTTTGCGATAATCGAGGGATAATTCGAAAACGCAAGAAGCAAAAACATTAAAAGCGCAATAACCAACGAGGTTACGACGGTTTTAATTTTAGGGATAAATTGCTTTAGAATTATCACAACGAAAACAAGCGCAAGAAGCACCATAAACCAAGAGGAAAGCACTCGCTTTACTGTTAGACCGTAGCTATCGATATAAAGCCACATTTTAGACATTGCGGTAGCGATAAGCACGAGTGTTATAAGCGAAAAGACAATTCTTACTAACTTTAAGAACAGGTCGCTTCCCTTTGCTTTTCGGCTTGCAAAAATCGAAACCGCCGAAACGATGGCAAGGTTTATCCCCGAAACTCTGCAAAGCTGGAAAAAACCTTCTCTTGCATAGGTTGCATAGATTAAGCTATCGGGTAAAACGCCCTTAAAGGCAGAGGTATAATAATCCCATTGAGAAACGAAGAAAACTATATATACCAAAACGAGCGGGATTAAAGCAGCAAGGATGGTAATTACGGGAATTGCCTGAACCGTCTTTATCGCCGTGCGGGTTCCGCCGAGCGAAGCGCCGCCTTCGACACCCTCGGTAGAGGAAAAATAGATGCTAAAAATAAATATCCCCAAAAATCCGCCCACAGCGAGCGAGCAAAGGTGGGAAAATACGCTAAAATCCTTAAAAATCCCAAGAGCTCCGCTCATTATAGAGGCGAAATTTTCGTCGTATTCAAGCTCCGAAATTACTATCGCGGTGGGTATTATGCCCGCCAAAGCACCGAGCGAAATTTTCATCGCCAGCTTCCAGCCATTCTTCTTTCCGCTGAACATTGCGGGGAACAATTTACCGAAATTATGGAACGGATAAACGAAAAGCGCGTTTATAAAATCGAAAATTATAAAGTTGGAAAAGCCCTTTTCCAAGCAATTTCCGTTCGCGGAATAAACGAAATAGCAATATGCGATAACCGACGAGAAAAAGGAAATTCCGACCGAAAAATCGGTTGTTGAAAAAACGGGGACAAGCGAAAGCGCAACGCTTACAACAGCGGCGCAAATCGGCGCAACGCCAAGCTTTTTACCGTTTTTTATAAACACGAAAAGAGCCGAGCCGATAGCAAGCAAGCTTGCAAGAAGCATCCCGATAGGGTTTGCATCGGTAGGAAAGGCGCGTGCCACAATATAGCCGACAAGCACGCAAATCCAAGCAAATCCGCATTCCCAAGAGGTATATCCTCTTTCGTAAATATTTTGTTGCTCGTTCATAAAATCCACCTAATCCTTGCGGTATTCGATAATATCCTCTACGTTGCAATCGAGCGCCTCGCAAATCGCCTCGAGAGTAGAAAATCTTATCGCCTTCGCCTTATTATTTTTTAGTACCGAAAGGTTTGCCAGCGTAATTCCAACGCGCTCGGAAAGCTCGTTTAGCGAAATTTTACGCTTTGCCATCATAACGTCGAGATTAATAACTATCATACTACCCCTCCGTCTTAAATTGTATAATCGTTTTCTTGCTTTATCTCTGTCGCGCGCTCGATAACGTTTTTTACAACGCGCAAGCAAAGACCCAAAAACGCCATTGCGATACCCAAAACGGTCGTCATCGGATGGACAAACATACCCACAAAGGAAAGCAGAGCAAGAAGCACACAAAGCCAAGAAACCATTCTTATATAAGCAACGCTCGTTTCGCTGAAAACAAGCCCGTTTCTAACACGAAGCAGAAGAAGAAAAACAAAAACACAGCATCCCTCCACAAGCAAAAAGCAAGCATAAGTCCAAACGAAAAACATCGTTTTTCCGTAAACGTAGCTATCCAAAAGCTTGATGTTGTTAACTATCTTCGAAAGGTAGGGAGTTTGTTCCCAAACGAACGGTAGCGCAACCGCGATTACCGCAACGGCAACGATAAACGAAACCGCCAAGAAGATAGAAAGGTTAACCGATTTACGAGTAGAAATTTTAAGCATAAAACGCCTCCGAGCGAATATATTTTGAACGTATTTCAGAGCCAAAAGGAGCTTTCTTCCCCACCGCGCGTTCTATTCGCTACGCCCATATATTACCATACCGTTTCTCGTTTGTCAATGTTTATTTATCGAAAAACGATATGTTTTTAACGAATAACAAATCGCATTGTTATCAAATAGCAAAAAAGAAAAACCGAGTTTTTTAAAAATCTCGGTTTAAATTCTTATTGTATTTTTATTTGAAAACGCGTTCGCCCTTATGCCAAACTCTGCCGCTACGCGAGCGCAACGCGGCAACGAGCTCTTGGTTGGTTTTTATTTCGAAATCGAACTCCAATCCGCCAAAGGGGTTTGTATCGAACTCACGGATATGGTGTCTGTCGCTCGCGGCAAGAGGAACAAGCCCAAGCTCTTCGCAACGCTTAACCGCGACTTCATCGTCGACCTCTCGGTTGCCCGCATTATAAACCTCCATACCGTCAAGGACGGTCATATCCATATAAACGATATAATCGGGAACGTATGCACGCTTGCGGTAAGGATGAGAATGGGCAACGAACCCGCCGTATTCCTGAACTCGCTTTGTTATTTCCTCGGGCGTTAGCGAGCAAAAATCGGGGTTTGCCAAAAGAAAATCCAAATCTATTCCGTAAAGCAAAATTTCTTGGGCATAGCCATAGCCGTATTCAAGCCCGAAAAGCACGGTAATACCAAGCTTTTCGCCCTCGTCCTTCGCCTCAAGATAGGCGTTCCAATAGGGCATAACGTGTTCGGTCCAATCCTCTCCCTCGCGAAGACGGCTAAAATGGTTGGTTAGAACTATACCCGAATATATTCCTTGCTCCTTATAAGCACGAACCATCTCCCTTGCGGGCGCACTCGAGCAGCCGCTGCATTCGCTTGAATGGACGTGCAAATCGTAGATATAAGCCATAGTATTCTCCAAATAAAGTTTTCTGTCCTTATTATACCACCAAACTCCGAAAAGTAAATAGAATAAAACAAAAATCGGCACCGATTGATGCCGATTTTTTATTTAAAAACTGTTTTTTATGCGCGGGTGATAAGGTCTTCGATATGAACCTTTCTGCCACGGAATACGTCGCAAATTGCTTGACATTCGTCCATCTTATCGTTGCGGAGCCATGCTTCTGTATAGCGTTGGCACCAGCTTTCAATTCTATCGTCGGTGGGCTCGGGAAGCTTATCAACAATTCTTACCGCACGCTCGTTAATTAAGCCCATACCCTCTGCCATCAATCTAAGGTCGTGGGTGATTTCGCTCTGAACAGGCAAACGACGGAAATCTTCTGCAAGCTTAAAGCAGTTTTCTGCGTTTTCGCGGTAGATGGAGCTATCCTCGGAGAGATATCTTCTTTCGCTCCAGTTCCACCAGTAGCTGCCTTCGAAGAATACGTCAACGAAGGTGTACCAAGAGAGGATGTTGGAATAGGTGCTGAACTTGCGGATGAGCTTAACGGTTTCGCCGCTGGGGTCGCCGTAAACAAGCTCGGAAACCGCCTTATCGTACTTATCACACATAACATTTGTCTTACGGTTCCAAGAAATAGCGACACCAAGCACTACGCCGTAAAGGGTGCAGGTGATAGGACAAAGCGCGCCGTAGTCGCCCCAAGAGGTGTTAAGCATACCCATACACTTCTTTTCCGCACCGGTGGAAACGAAGTTATAGATATTCTTTTCTGCGATTTCGATATGCTCGCAGAATTGTGCCCAACAGCTTGTACCGGGGCAAACGATTTGGTTAAAGTTTGCAGCGGCAAACTTATCGATATTTTCAAGCGCGGGATCGGGAGCGTAGTTCCAGTTGAGCATAATGGTATCCGCAGGGAACTTCTCGAGAGTTTCGGGATGGTTAAGAACAACGTCGCCCCACATCATAACCGTCTTACCGCGGGACTTGAGGTGGTTAATTATCTTAAGAGTGAAATCGAGATAAAGCTCGCCGGCGTTCTTGCCGGTATTTTTGCCTTTACCAAGGTCAAAGGTTTCATCACAGCAGATGTTGAAATACTTGGAACGGAAGAGAGGCGCATATTGGTCGATAAGCGAGCAAATAAGCTTAATACTTTCGGGGTTGGTGGGGTCGATGGTATGGTGAGCCATCACGTTACGCCAAGGATGAACCACGTTTTCATAGTTTTCAAGCTCGCAAAGGTGCTTATACTTGTTACTTTGAAGCAAGCGGTACAAATGGCCGAAGGTAGAAAGCGAGGGAACGAATTCGATAAAGTTTTCGTAGCAATAGTTATCGATTTCCATAATTTCTTCGGCAGTAAGTGCGCCAAACGCCTTATAGATACCCTTATATTCATCAAATTCGAAGTTATGCTCGATATAAAGCTGGTAGGAATTATGCTTATAATAAGCAAGGAAATCGATCATCTTAAACGCGCCCTCAAGGTTGGGAACACGTCCGCGAGCGGCATCATGGTAGAATCCGCGATAAGACATATCGGGCTTATCCTCGATTTCGCAGCATTCAATATCCTCGCCACAGGTTTCTAACATCTGACGAAGGGTTTGGATACCGTAGAAGGTACCTGCAAGAGTATCGCCGGTGATAACGATGCTGTCGGATTTAGCGGAAAGCTTATAGCCCTCGCCGCTCTTCTTGCCAAGGCAATCGATAACGATTTTACCTTGGGTGTCGGTAACCTCGAACACCTTGGTAATTACAGGGGTGTTGCCGGTTTCCTCAAGCATTTCGTTAGCGAGCTTTTGAGCCGCTCTGAAAATACGTTCATCGCATTTGGGTGTGAGAACGATTTTAAGGTTAGCGACAGAAATAGTGCCGCCGGTTTTTTTAAGTTTTTTAGGTTGAGGAAGTATAGTCATAAGTATCTCCTTTTCTATATCCCTTAATTTTTTCTTAATATATTTTTACCATAGCTTTGGCAAAAAGTCAATCGCCGTCGGCGCGATTTTTGCCAAAACACACAAAAAAGAAAATTTTGTAAATTTATACTTGACACGCTTGACGGCTATATATATAATAGGTAGCGTGCAAAGTATGGGCATTTTCCCGTAAATGTTGCACAATATAATAAAAAGCGGCGAAAATGCCGTATTATAGAAAGGAACAGAATATGGACTTCACTCTCGTCCTTGGCCTTGTGATTGTTGCTGCGCTCGGCGGTCTTGCTTATGCTGCATTCAACTTTTTCTCGGTCAAAAAACTCGAAGAAGGTACCGACAGAATGCAGGAAATCGCTGCTGCAATTCGTGTTGGTGCAAACGCCTTCATCACCTATGAGTACAAGGTAGTTGCAATAGTTGCTGCTGTTGTTGCTGTCTTGCTCGCATTGATCATCTCTTGGTCTGCCGGTGTTGCATTTATCATCGGTGCTACCATGAGTGCTTCTGCAGGTTGGGTAGGTATGAAAATCGCTACCTACGCTAACGTTCGCGTTACCAACACCGCACGCACCACCAAATCCCTTTCCGACACCCTTAAGGTTGCTTTCAAGGGCGGCTCGGTTATGGGTCTTTGCGTTTCCGGCTGTGCATTGCTTGGTATTTTCATCACCTTTATCGTATTCGGCGTTTGCCTTGGCCAAATCGACGCAGTAGTTGACGGCGTTCAGGTTGCTTCTTGCAAGAGTATTCTCGGCATGATCAACGAAAACCTCAACTTCGGCGCGGGCTTCACCATGACTCTCTCCGGTTACGCTCTCGGCTGCTCTATCATTGCTATCTTCGCTCGTATCGGCGGCGGTATCTACACCAAGGCAGCTGACATGGGTGCTGACCTTGTTGGTAAGACCGAAGCTCACATTCCCGAAGACGACCCCAGAAACCCCGCAACCATCGCAGATAACGTTGGTGACAACGTTGGTGACGTTGCAGGTCTTGGTTCCGACCTTCTCGAAAGCTACGTTGGTGCACTTCTTTCCGGTACCATCCTTGCTATCGAGCTCTTTGCTAAGCACGTATTCGGTAACACCGAAATGCTTAAGCAAATGATCTACTTCCCTCTTGCATTTGCTGCTGCAGGTCTTATCTCCTGTATTATCGGTATTGCTTCTCTCTTCGTTCGTAAGAAGCTTTCCGACAACCCCCACAAAGAACTCAACGGCGCTACCTATATTTCCGCTGTACTTACCATGGTACTCGGTGGCGTTATCGCCTTCTTCTGCTTCAACCAGTTCGGTGGCCAGATGATCGAGGGCTACGAAGGCCTTTCCGTATTCGATTCCGTTGAATTCCACATTGGTTGGGTATCCCCCTGGATTGCTGCTGCAATCGGCGTTGTTGCAGGTATCGTAATCGGTAAGATTGCAGAATACTATACTTCCTATGATTATCAACCCACCAAGGAGCTTTCCGCTGCTTCGGTTGAAGGTTCCGCGCTCACCATTACCCAAGGTCTTGCACTCGGTATGATTTCCTGTATGCTTCCTTGCGTAGTTCTCGGTGTTGCTATTTTCGGTTCCTACCTCATTTCCGGTATGTACGGCGTTGCTGCTGCTGCAATCGGTATGCTTTCCTTCGTTGCTACTACCGTTTCGGTTGACTCCTACGGTCCTATCTCCGATAACGCAGGCGGTATCGCAGAAATGTCCTACCTCGATCCTTCGGTTCGTGAAATCACCGACGAGCTCGACGCTGTAGGTAACACCACCGCTGCTATCGGTAAGGGCTTTGCAATCGGCTCTGCTGCACTTGCAACCCTTTCTATGATGACCTCCTACATTTTCGCTTATACTCCCGCTCCTGAAGTTCCTAACTATGCTGAAGGCGCGCTCGATAAGATCGCTCTTAACTCCATCGAACCCGCAGTTCTTGTTGGTTGTATCGTTGGTGCGGCTCTTCCCTTCATGTTCTCCGGTATGCTTATCAACGCTGTTGCTAAGGCTGCTCAGAAGATGGTTGAAGAAGTTCGCCGTCAGTTCAGAGAAATCAAGGGCCTTATGGAAGGCGAAGTACTTCCCGACTATAAGACTTGTATCGCAATTTCCTCTCAGGGCGCACTTAAAGAAATGCGCGTTCCCGCTATCTTTGCGATCGCATTCCCCGTTGTTTGCGGCTTTATCTTCGGTGCTGAATTCGTTGGCGGCGTTCTTGTTGGCGCTACCATCTCCGCTATCATGCTCGCTCTCTTCTGCGGTAACGCAGGCGGCGCTTGGGATAACGGTAAGAAGTACATCGAAGTTGGCGGCGTTAGCGGCGAAGCTAAGGGCGGCGCAGCACA
>JAZRTL010000206.1:0-1746 GCA_045652025.1 Eubacteriales bacterium | reverse complement strand
AGAGATGCGGGCTTTAAATATCTATTCGTTCCCGCGGACAACGCTTGCGAGGCATCAGCAGCATACGGCATTACCGTCTTTCCTGTTAAGAACGCACTTCAATTAATTAACCATTTCCTCGCAAAGCAGAGAATTATCCCCACCGTTTTTAATAAAGACGATTTCTTTACCATCACGGGCGATACGTTGCTTGATTTTTCGGACGTAAAAGGTCAAGATACCGCAAAGAAGGCGTTGGAAATTGCGGCGGCAGGAGAGCACAACGTTCTTTTGATAGGCCCTCCCGGCACAGGTAAAAGTATGCTCGCCTCCCGCGTTCCTTATATATTACCGCCAATTACGATGGAGGAATCGATAGAAACCTCTAAAATCTATTCCATTGCGGGACTAACGCATATGCTCACTCCCCTTTTGGCTCATCGCCCCTTTAGAGCGCCGCACCATTCGCTTTCCCCTGCGGCTTTAATAGGCGGCGGTACAAACCCCAAGCCGGGCGAAATTTCGCTAGCTAACAACGGAGTTTTGTTCCTTGATGAATTTCCCGAATTCGATAAGCATAGCTGCGAGGTTCTTAGACAACCGATCGAAGACAGAAACGTTACGATTACACGCGTTAACGCAACGGTTAACTTCCCTTGCTCGTTTATGATGATTTGCGCGATGAACCCTTGTAAATGCGGTTATTACGGGCACCCTACAAAGCCCTGCACCTGCACACCGCAATCGAGGCGAAATTATTTATCGATGATCTCCGGCCCGATATTAGACAGAATTGATATTCAAGTTGAGGTCAATGCGCTTGAGTTTAGCGAGCTCGATACCTTCGTTGCCGCCGAATCCAGCGACAAGATTAGAAGGCGTGTTAGCCGTGCACGCGCGTTTGCTATGAATCGCTTCCAAGGCGAAACGCTTCCCAACGGCCAACCACTAACCTGTAACGCGAGAATGCAACCGAAGCACGTTAGAAAATTCTGTAATTTCGACGAGGGCGGAAGAACCGTTTTACAGATGGCATACGAGAAATTAGGTCTTTCCGCAAGAGGTTACGACCGCATTCTTAAGGTAGCAAGAACGGTTGCGGATTTCGACGAAAGTCCCGTTATAAACAAGGACCATATCGCCCTTGCAGTACAGCTTAGAAGTCTCGACAGAAAATACTTTAATAAGTGATTGTTTACATAATTCACCCGAGTTTTCCACCGAAATGGTGTATAACTTGGTGGATAACTCGAGAAAAAGCCCTATTTTCAAGTAAAATCGCAAATAGTTTTCCACCAATGTGGAAAACTATTGTGGAAAACTATTGCAATAATTTTTTATCGAAAAGAGTGTCTAAATGGATTACCAAGGTAATTATTTTCCCGAAGATCGTGATGAAAACGAATCTAAAATTTATAAAACCGTAAAGAACATTTTCAAATGGACTATGTACGGCATATCCTTCTTTATATATGCTCTAATCTTCTATTTGCTTATCTTTAATCGCGATAGCAAAATTTTGGAAAAGAACTATATGAATATGGTTCCCGAGCTACAAAGCGTTGATACCGACGATATGCTTTTATATCATATTAACACCCGCGTTTTTATGAACGAGGACGGTTCGTTACAGGTTCATAACGTCGAATATTCCGACGATTATAATATTTTGGAAATCGGTATTAAATTCAACGCGAATAAGCTTACAAACGGTATAAAAGAGGATGCGGTTGAATACATTTTAACCGATAAAGTCGGGGGCCAAGC
>JAZRTL010000205.1:0-5778 GCA_045652025.1 Eubacteriales bacterium | reverse complement strand
CCCTTAACGCCGTCGACAATCATCTTAATACCGATAAAGCAAAGCAAAATCAGGGAAATTACGGGAATGTAATTGTTAAGAACCTCGAAATAATGCGCCGCTGTGGTAACGATAAACCAACCAATCATTGGCATTAATCCTTGGAAAAACCCAAAAATGCCCGAAATGCAAAGCATTCTCGGCTTTTTCATACAGGGCTCGTTAATTCCGTTCGCGAGCGAAACCGAAAAAGCGTCCATCGCAAGCCCAATGCCAAGCAGGATGCTTTCTATAAAAAACAAAAAATTCATTAATATTTTCTCTTTCGTAATTAGCCAAATACTTGGCTTAAAATATCGCTATACGTTAGAGTGAGTCTAGTAAATACGAACCACCTAAAAGGTATCTTATTGTGCGCTTTTGGGCGTGTCGAATTTGCAATACGTTAAACACAGCCCCGAAAAAATCGGGGCTGTAACGTTTAATCTAACAACGCTCGTAATGCCGTCATCCGCTGTGTTGCGGGCTCGGGAAGATGACCGTGGGGGAAGGTAATACCGAGCTTATCGTACTTCACCTTGCACATCTTGCGGAAGGGAAGAAGCTCAATTTTATCGACACATTTACGGTCGGAGCAAATTTGCTTTAGCAACAAAATATTTTCTTCGTTATCGTTAAGCGTGGGTATAATAACCTGCCTAACCGTAACGGGAATGCCTTTCTCGTTAAGAAGATCAAGGAACTCCAACGGCTTTTTCATATCGCACCCAACGTGCTCGCGGTAAAGCTCGTCGCTCGTGTATTTAACGTCCAACAAAACTCTGTCAACGTGCTCGAGCGCAGAGAAAACTGCGGGGTTAAGAATACTACCCGAGGTATCAAGGCAGGTGTTAATGCCTTCCTCGTGGCAAAGACGGAAGACTTCTTTGACGAACTCGGGCTGAAGCAAGGGCTCCCCGCCCGAAATCGTAACGCCTCCGTCAGAACCGAAATATTCGCGGTAGCGGGTGGCTTTTTGAACAAGCTCCTCTGCCGAATATTCGGTTCCTTCGGAAATATTCCATGTGTCTGGGTTGTGGCAACAGCCGCACCTTAGGTTACAGCCCTGCAAGAATATTGCAAAGCGAACGCCGGGTCCGTCGGTTGCCGCAAGCGATTGAATAGAATTAACTCTACCTGTTATTTTAGATGCCATTATACGTTTTCGTGGAAGGTACGGTTAATAACTTCCTTCTGCTGTTCGCGAGAAAGCTTGTTGAAGTTAACTGCGTAGCCCGAAACACGAATAGTAAGGATGGGGTAATCTTCGGGGTTTTCGTATGCCTTAAGGAGAGTTTCACGGTTCATAACGTTAACGTTGATGTGGTGAGCGTCCTTAGCAAAGTAGCCGTCGAGAATAGAAACAAGGTTCTTGGTTCTTTCGTCTTCGCAAGCACCCAAAGCTTCGGGAGTGATAGAGAAGGTGTTGGAAATACCGTCGCGGCAGTCGCAGTAATCGATCTTTGCAACAGAGTTGAGCGAAGCGAGCGCGCCGTTTTCTTCGCGGTTGTGCATGGGGTTAGCACCGGGAGCGAAGGGTTCGCCTGCTTTTCTACCGTCGGGAGTAGCAGCGGTGTTCTTACCGTACATAACGTTAGAGGTAATGGTAAGAATAGAAAGGGTGTGCTCTGCATCGCGGTAGGTAGGAGTCTTACGAAGCTCGGTAATAACCTTGTGAGCCATATCCTTAGCGAGAAGGTCAACTCTGTCGTCGTCGTTACCGTACTTGGGGAAGTCGCCGGTGGTTTCGAACTCTGCGATAAAGCCCTCTTCGTTTCTAAGGGGCTTAACGTTAGCGTACTTAATAGCGCTAAGCGAGTCTGCAACAACCGAAAGACCTGCAACACCGAACGCCATAAATCTATGTACGTCGCTGTCGTGAAGTGCAAGCATTTCGCTTTCGTAAGCGTATTTATCGTGCATATAGTGGATAATGTTCATGGTGTTAACGTAAAGCTTGCTTGCCCAAGCAAGATATACGTCCATTCTTGCCATAACCTCGTCGAAATCGAGCTTGTCGCCTTCGAGAACAGGCATCTGGGGACCGATGTGCATATTGCTGGAAACGTCGTAACCGCCGTTGATAGCAATAAGAAGAAGCTTAGCAAGGTTGCAACGTGCACCGAAGAACTGCATATCCTTGCCGACCTTCATCGCAGAAACGCAGCAAGCGATAGCGTAATCGTCGCCATAGTCCTTACGCATAAGGTCGTCGTTTTCGTACTGGATGGAGTCGGTATCTGCCGAAACCTTAGCACAGAAGTTCTTAAAGCCCTGGGGAAGACCCTGAGCCCAAAGGATAGTAAGGTTGGGTTCGGGAGCCGGACCGAGAGTGTAAAGAGTGTTAAGGAAACGGAAGTTGGTCTTGGTAACCAAGGTTCTGCCGTCAAGACCCATACCGCCAACTACTTCGGTGATCCACATGGGGTCGCCGCCGAAGAGCTCGTTGTATTCGGGAGTTCTGAGGTGACGTGCAATACGGAGCTTCATAACGAAGTGGTCCATAATTTCCTGTGCCTCAACCTCGGTAAGAAGGCCGTTAGCCATATCACGTTCGAAGTAAATATCGAAGAAGGTACCAACTCTACCGAGAGAGTTAGCAGCACCGTTTTGTTCCTTAATAGCTGCAAGATATGCGAAGTAGGTCCATTGAACTGCTTCTCTAGCGTTGCTTGCGGGCTCGCTAATATCGTAGCCATAGGAAAGAGCCATCGCCTTAAGGTCGTTAAGAGCTTTAATTTGGAAGCTAAGCTCTTCGTTAGCGCGGATGGTATCTACGTTAGCGTCTACCTTTGCAAGATTTTTCTTGTCCTTTTGCTTGTCTTCAATAAGGCGGTCAACACCGTAAAGTGCAACGCGGCGATAGTCGCCGATAATTCTGCCTCTGCCGTATGCATCGGGAAGACCGGTAAGAACGTGGCACTTACGTGCTGCGCGCATTTCGGAGGTATAAGCACTGAATACGCCGTCGTTATGGGTGTTTTGGTACTTAAACTTGTCCTTAACGGAATCGCTAAGGGTATAGCCGTATGCTTCGCAAGCGTTAATGCACATTCTCATACCGCCAAAGGGGTTAACGCCTCTCTTAAGAGGGCTGTCGGTTTGAACGCCAACGATAAGCTCGTTATCCTTGTCGATATAACCGGGAGCGTAAGCGGTGATGGTAGAAACGGTTTCGGTATCAATATCGAGAACGCCGTTGTTCTGTCTTTCTAATTTAAAAAGGTCTTGAACCTTTGCCATAAGGCCGTTGGTTCTTTCGGTAGCGCCTGCAAGGAAGCTTGCATCTCCCTCGTAAGCGGTGTAGTTAGCTTGGATGAAGTCGCGTACGTTGATTTCGTTCTGCCACGCGCCACCCTTAAAGCCGGTCCAATTCTTGTGTTCCATGGTGTTTCTCCTTATGCTTTATCAATTTACTTTATTATCAAATAATTAGGGCAAATCAGCATCTACCGATTTGCCCTGACGGACTGTATAACTCCTACAAACGCCAGCGGCTCGGGCACGAATCAACGCGCTCAACCCGCTTGATCCGTCAGTGCTGTAGGTACTGTGGTTATTATACATAAAACAACTATGTTTGTCAATAGAAAAACTAAAAAATTATTAAGAATTTTTCTCAATAAGCGTTTTTTGTGATTGACAAAAGTCTGCGCGTGTGTTATTGTAAAAACATAAAGTGGTTAATACTTAAAATAAATCGTTAAGGAGGCACTTTTTATGAGATTAAAAGATAAGGTAGCAATTATTACGGGCGGAAGCCGCGGTATTGGCTTTGCAACCGCAACGGCGTTTCTTCGAGAGGGCGCAAAGGTAATAATTTGTGCCAGTAAGCAAGAAAATGCC
Source organism: Eubacteriales bacterium (assembly GCA_045652025.1). Taxonomy (GTDB): domain Bacteria; phylum Bacillota; class Clostridia; order Oscillospirales; family CAG-382; genus Coliplasma. Next base: position 1,914 of record JAZRTL010000205.1, on the reverse strand, counting down.
GATAAAGCAGTCGAACGCTTAAGGAACGATTTTCCCGAATCCGTAATAGGCGGTATCGCACCCAATCTGGCGGATTACGAATCGGTAAAGAACGCTTTCCTTACCGTTGCCGATATGTACGATGGGTTGGATATTCTTGTTAATAACGCGGGCGTTTCCGAAAGCACTCCTTTTTCCGATTATACCCAAGAGCTTTTCGAAAAGGTCGTGGACCTTAACCTTACGGGCGTGTTTAACGCTTCTCGCGCTGCGTCCGAGCTTATGGAAAGCAACGGCTGCGGCGTTATACTAAATACCTCGTCAATGGTAAGCATAAGCGGTCAGCCCTCGGGCATTGCATATCCTACCTCTAAATTTGCGGTTAATGGCTTTACCGTTTCGCTCGCTCGTGAGCTTGGCCCCAAAGGCATTCGCGTTAATGCAGTTGCCCCGGGGATAACCGAAACGGATATGATGAAGGCAGTCCCTAAGGAGATTATCGATCCGATGATCGCGCGCATTCCGTTGCGTCGCCTTGGCAAGCCCGAGGATATTGCAAACGCGTTCGTTTTCCTCGCTTCCGACGAGGCATCCTATATAACGGGTGTAATACTAAGCGTTGACGGTATGATGCGAACCTAAAACAAAAATTAAAAACGACAATTTCCGAAAGGAGATTGTCGTTTTTTGTTTATAAGCTATTCGGCGGGGATAGGGCTTGGTATAACGTCCGAAGGAACGTATTTTGAAATAAGCGCGTCCCATTCGTCTTGGTCGCAACCGTAATGATGCGAATCTATTAGCTCGCCGGTGTTGGAAAAGGTTTCCCCGTAACCGTCTGGGGAAATAAGCTCAAAGGAGCCGTCGTTATAATTTATCCTAACCGTTCGCTCGTCATAATAAAAACTCGGGTCGATTGCCGCAAGAACAATAACTATCGCGTCGGAAAATTCGATTTTTGCAAGGTCGCCAAGAAAATCCGCGGTTTGCTCGGTTGGGATTTTATATGCCGATTCTTCGGTTTTTACAAAATTGCCGTAAAGTGTATCGACTTCGGCTAAATAATAAACCTCAACAAACGCTACGGTGCTCGGGTCGATTTCAAAATTGGTGTTTAAAGGAATTATAATACAGCTTGTAAGCGAAAAGCAGAGAAGAACAATGGTTAATGCCAAAGAAACCGTTCTTTTCATATTTTAAAGCCCCTCAATCTCGTCTATCGGAATATAGCTAATGCCGTGGTGGAATTCGGTGCCCTTGGCGCATTCGTCCGCAATACGTGTCTGCAACGAAGTACCTTGGCGCAAAAAGCGGCAATCGCCGTCAAACGTACCGCCGAGCGGCATAAGATGAAGCTTGTTGTTAACTATAATAATGTTCGAGTCTTCGGGAAGAACCTTCTTTAGTTGGGGCGAATATATCCAAGAGAAGCAAACGATTGCTTTCGGATTAAATTCGGGATAAAAGTCCTTGTAAAAATCAAGAGCGAGCTTGTGGGAATGCTTAATGCGCTCGGGGGTGTATTCAATGCGCTGGGGAATGTGTATCTCTATCGTGGGCGTGCCGCCGCGAAGAAAATCCTTCCAAACCGATTTTTTAAATTCGGTCGGATTGCGCTGGATAGTGCCGTCGCGGTTTATAATATGTGCAACGTATTTTTCGTCGTCCTCGTAAAAGCTTGTTGTAAACGCCGCTTTTTCGGCAGAACTAACCATATCGCCGCTCTCGTTAACAAAAAATTCCTTGCCCGTAAGCGAAATATATTGGCTACCGTCGGTAATAACGGGGTATTCGCCCGTGAACTCGCAGGGCGCGTATTTAAGTATATCAAAAAGGAACATACAGCCGCCCGCACAAAGCATATTCCAATGCCATTCAAGAACGCCCCAATAGCCGTTTTGCTCAAAGCAAGCCGTCGAATAAGCGCGCTAAGCG
>JAZRTL010000204.1:0-3555 GCA_045652025.1 Eubacteriales bacterium | reverse complement strand
CTAAAAAGACCGCACCTTGTATTATCTTTATTAATGAAATTGATGCAGTTGGTCGCCATAGAGGCGCAGGCTTGGGCGGTGGACACGATGAACGCGAACAGACCTTGAACCAGTTGCTTGTTGAAATGGATGGTTTTGGGGTTAACGATGGTGTAATTGTTATCGCGGCTACTAACCGTCCCGATATTCTTGACCCTGCATTGCTTCGTCCCGGTCGTTTCGATAGACAAATTACCGTAAATCTTCCCGATATTAAAGGTAGAGAAGAAATATTAAAGGTTCATGCAAAGGGCAAGCCGATTGGTAAGGATGTTGACCTTGCTACCATTGCAAAATCCACTGCGGGCTTTTCCGGTGCGGATTTGTCAAACCTTCTTAACGAAGCGGCGTTGCTTGCGGCAAGAAAGAAAAAGAGTGTTATTAACACCGATGACGTAGAGGAAGCAACTATAAAGGTTATCGTTGGTCCTCAAAAGAAATCGCTTGTTATTACCGCCGAAGAAAAGCTTAAGACCGCATATCACGAGGCGGGCCATGCAATCGTTACCCGTATGCTTGGCACCCAGGACCCCGTTCATTCTATTTCCATCATCCCCAGCGGAAGAGCTTTGGGTTACACCTTGTCGCTTCCCGAAAAGGATAAGTTTAGCGTATATAAGCAAGAATTGCTTGATGATATCTGTGTTCTTCTTGGCGGTCGCGCTGCCGAAAAGCTTATGTGTAACGATATTTCGGGCGGTGCATCCAACGATATGGAGCGTGCTACCGATATTGCAAGAAAAATGGTTACAAAGCTTGGTATGAGCGATATCCTTCGCCCTGTGGTATATTCCGCAGAAAATTCCGAAGTATTTCTTGGTAAAGATTTTGGCACAACCAAAAACTATTCCGAAAAGGTTGCCGTTCAAATCGATGAAGAAATTCAAAGATTTGTTATTTCGGGCTACGAGCGCGCATTGAAAATCCTTGAAGAGAATAAATCGATTATGATTTTCATTGCTGAATATCTTGTAAAGCACGAAATTATGGATGCAGAGCAGTTTGAGCTTTGCTTTGTTGACGGTGTAACCGAGGAAATGCTTGACGAGGTTACCGCGCGTAAGCAAAAGGCATCCGATATTGAAAACAAAAATCGCAAAGAAGAGCTCGAAAAGCAAAAGAAGGAACAAGAAGAAGCTATCGAAAACAGAAATCAAAAGCTTAAAGACTTTGTTGAAGAGAATTTGAATGAAAACAATTCCGACGATAAAGACGATAACGGCGATGACGATAGCGATGCATTTTCCGACGATATTTTGAATTAATATAAAGTTCTGTCGCAAGATATTCTTGCGACAGAATCATTTTTGAATAAATTTCCTTTTCGATGGCAATTATCATAATATAATCGGAGGTATTTGCTATGGAATTTAAAGAAAAGAATATTATCAAAAAAATACTAATAATCACAAGTGTTGTTTTCTTAACGCTTTCGATTTTTATCGCGGTTTTGGCGATGACATTAAAGCAATCCGAAGAAACTTCATCCCCTAATTTAAGTGTTGAAAGCAAAGAAGAAAGCGCTTTAGAAAGCGTTAGCAACGTAGAGAGTATAGAAAGTATTGTCATTGATACCGATAGTTCGGCCGTAGAAAGCGTTGAAGATACAATTTCTAATAGCTACGTTAGTACCGAGGAATCTGCCGAGATAATTAACCACGGTTGGTTTATTAACAAGTATGGCTATACTTATCTTTATGAGGATAGCGGATACGAGCAATTCAATTACAGTAATTTGACCTTAAATCGTTATGTAGATGGTTTAAACGAGCTTGTAAACCTAATTCCCGAAACAACAAAGATTTATAATATTGTCGTTCCCGTAAGCTCGACCTTTGCCGATATTCCGAGAGAGATTTATACAGAGGATAATTTTTATAATAAATCTCAAAGCGCGTTTGTTTCTACCGTTGCTTCGAAAACAAACGAAAGAATAAATAATATTCCTATCGTAGAGCTTATCGAGGAAGCTTATGGTGGCGGGGAAGAAGTGTTCTTTAGAACGGATAAGAATTGGACTTCGGTCGGCGCGTATTATGCATACAGAGCGTTTTGCGAGGCGGAGGGGATAAGCGCTTATGCGCTAAACAGCTTCCCGAAAATTAACGCGGGCGATTATCTCGGAAGGTTTTATCTTGCAACCGAATCGGTAGAGATGCTCGAAAACCCCGATGAATTTATTTGCTACTTGCCAATGTCTACCGTAAATACAACTCTTTCTGTTTACGATTACGGCACGGTTTACACAAATTATATTTTATGCGGGAATAATGCAACTACAAATACTTTATACGATATTTATGTTGGCAGAACAGCAGGTAGATACGAGCTTAATACGACCTCCGGCGGTGGTAATTTGCTAATTCTTGGTGATAGCAGCTCATATCCAATGCTTTCCTATCTTGCTTCTCATTATAGCAAAATTGACCTCATCGACCCGCAATATCTTGATACAACACTTGCCGAGTTCTTAAAAGGCAGAGATTACAATGCGGTAATCTCTATGTGCTATTCCACCAACGCCACAAGCGGCGATTATATGCCCGCATTTAATACAATTATAGGAGTAACAGAAAATAATGGATAAGACCCTACTAAGCGGATTTGTTTCTGTAAAAAGCGTTTTGGAAGCAAAAAGCCGTCCTATTTATAAGATTTTTATCGAAAAGAACAGATACGATAAAATAATGAAGTCCGAATTAAGAGTTCCCGAGCAACGCCAATATTCCGCTTTGCTTAATAGCGGTGTCGATTGTGAATTTCTATCAACAGAGGAGTTCGATTTCTTGGTCGAGAATTCCCACGCCGGCGGTATGGCGGCAGAGGTAGGGGAGAGAATTTTTACGCCTGCGGAGGAAATATATTCGCTTCGCAACGGCTACATAGCAATTTTAGACGGTATTGAAGACCCTTTTAATTTCGCATATGCACTCCGTTCGCTTTATGCTTCGGGAGTCGATGCGGTTATTCTTCCCGAGCGTAATTTCTTTTCTGCAAGCGATACGGTTATAAGATCCTCTGCGGGTGCTTCGGAATTAATTAAAGCTTGCTGCGTGCCTGACCTTGCCGAAGCTTGCAAGGTGTTAAAAGAACATAAATATACTATAGCCGCAACCGCAAAAACCGAAAAAGCAAAGGATTTATATTCTTGTAGAATAAATCGTCCGTTCTGCCTTGTTTTTGGTGGCGAAAAGCGCGGTATAAAAAAAGAGATACTTGAGCTTTGCGATTTTTGCATAAAGATCAAGTATCCAAGAAATTGCCATTATTCATTGCCCGCTTGTAGCGCGGTTTCGATAATTTCCTTTGAATGTGCAAGAAAAATGAACTTTTCGGCGTTAAAGTCCGGCTTCTCACGCGGTAGGAAGTAAAATTTGAGGGACATCTCCAACAATTAGTGTTTCGGAAATTATAACCGTTGAATATACGTTAATTTCCGAGCTATGAAAAGGAGTTAAACAGCTGATTTCGGTATTAAAATTAACACTAACTCGATGTAGCGTTTGGTTAAGCCCT
>JAZRTL010000203.1:0-2128 GCA_045652025.1 Eubacteriales bacterium | reverse complement strand
ACGTATTTATCGAGCTGCTCGAGCATTAGATTACATTTATCGCGATAAAGGTTACGGATGAATTGAATATGATCATCAAGGCCGTATTTATCGATAAACTTCGATGCAACCATTTGGAAGAATTGGTTTGTATGTACGTCGTTAACCTGCTTAAGCACGACCATTTTTTGAACCAATTCCTTCGGTCCCGAAACAAAGCCAATGCGCATACCCGCAGAAAGAATTTTAGAGAAGGACGAGCAATACAAAACTCTTCCGTTAGTGTCCAAGCTCTTAATTGTAGGAACGTCTTGACCCGAGAAGCGAAGCTCGCCGTAAGGGTTGTCTTCTAAAATAAGAAAGTTGTATTTATTCGCAAGCTCTAAAATCGCCTTACGCTTTTCGAGCGAGGTGGTAATTCCCGCGGGGTTTTGGAAGGTAGGAATAACGTAAATGATTTTTGTATTGGGGTTTGCCTTTAATGCGGCTTCCAAAGCATCAATATTCATACCGTCGGATTCCAAATCAACACCGACCAAGTTTGTATTATAGGATCTAAACGCGTTAAGCGCTCCGATAAAGCTGGGATTTTCACAAATAACGGTATCACCCTCATTGCACAACACCTTTGCACAAAGGTCAATACCCTGCTGACCGCCGGTTGTTATAATTACATCGTCATTATCGCTAACCGAATTAAAACGTTCGCGAAGACGAGCTTCTACCTGTTGGCGCAAGCGAGGATAACCCTCGGTAATACCATATTGAAATGCATCGGATGCTTCGTTTACGAAAATTTCATTTGCAACGATATTCATCTTCTCGACAGGGAACGAAAGCGGAGAGGGATTGCCCGCTGCGAAGGAAATAACGCTCGGGTCGGAGAGGGATTTAAATATCTCTCTAATTGCCGAGGGCTTCATATCTTTAACTTTATTAGAAAATTCGAAATTCATTGTATAGTACCCCTATTATCATTCAATAAAATTTATTATATCATACAACATTTTGTATTTCAATGATTTTTATTACAATTTTTATAATTATATATATAATTTTGTGTATATTTGTTTGGCGTAATTTTTAAATTTCAAAAAAGGCATTAGAAGGCAAATTTTTTGGATTTTTTTATTGAAAAAATACGTATTAGGGATTTACAAAACAGAAAATATGGTATATAATAATTTGAATTAAATAATTACGAAGGTGGTATAGATTTATGGATCAAAAGATTCTTGTCGAAACATCGGCGCGCCACGTTCACCTTACCGAAGCAGATATGGAAACCTTGCTCGGCAAAGGAAACACGCTTACCGTTAAAAAAATGCTTTCTCAACCGGGTCAGTTCGCAAGCAACGAAAGAATTTCGCTCGTTGGCCCTAAGGGTTCTATCAATAACGTTCTTATTCTTGGCCCTACAAGACCCGCTACTCAGGTTGAAATTTCGCTTACCGATGCGAGAGCTCTTGGTATTTCGGTTCCCGTTCGTGAATCGGGCGATATTGCAGGTTCTGCCGGCGTTAAGTTGGTTGGCCCCGCAGGTGAAGTAGAAATTACCGAAGGTGCTATTGCCGCAAAAAGACACATTCACCTTGACCCCGAAACCGCTAAGCAATTAGACGTTTCGGACAAGCAGATCGTTTCCGCCAAGGTTTGCACCGGCGAACGCTCGCTTACCTTCGATGAGGTTGTTGTTCGTGTTAACGAAAAGTTTGCGCCCGCAATACACATCGATACCGACGAAGCTAACGCAGCGGGTTGTGTTGGCGAAGTTTATGCAGAAATAATCAAATAAAATACAGATACAAAACGAAAGGAATTTTCCAATGTTGCAGTATTCAAAAGAAGTTGAAAACATGAGCGTTGGGGCGAAAGGCCCCAAGCACGGTCCTGCACCTATTCCCGAAGAAGGTAAATGGGTTCAGGCGAAGGTAATCGAGGACATTTCCGCTTACACTCACGGTGTGGGTTGGTGTGCTCCCCAACAAGGCGCTTGTAAGCTTTCTCTTAACGTTAAGAACGGCATTATCGAAGAAGCTCTTGTTGAAACTATCGGTTGTTCGGGTATGACCCACTCCGCTGCTATGGCGGCTGAAATTCTTCCCGGCAAAACCATCCTTGAAGCTCTTAATACCGACTTGGTATGTGA
>JAZRTL010000202.1:0-1940 GCA_045652025.1 Eubacteriales bacterium | reverse complement strand
TAAGAACCAATGCAATCGGGTAGGTGGAAGCGTAAGCGCCTGCAACGTCGTCGGTCTTAGCGGATTTAATAAGTGCGCCCAAAGCGGGAGTACTTGTCATACCGCCGGTAATAGAACCAAGCGAGTTAAGCAAGGGAAGCTTCATAAGATACTTAGCAAGTATCAAGCCAACTATCATCGGAACGATAGTCATCAAAGCACCGCCGATAAAGCCCCATGCAACAATATCGCCACCGAACTTGCTAACCTGCTCTACCAAAGAAACGCCGCCGTGGAAGCCCGCGCCAAGCAAGAACATCGCAAGACCGAATTCACGAAGCACCTTTAAGGTAGCGTGGGGAATTTCGAGCGAAAGCTTGCCAAAGTGTCCGAAGTGGCCAAAAATAAGGCACATAATAAGAACACCGCCGGTAGTACCCAAGCTAAAGCAAGGACCGTTATATCCGTCTGCGGAAAGAGGAATGGTAATGGAGCCAAGCAACAAGCCGGCAATAATAGCAAGAGCAAAGGGCATAAGACCAAGCTCTTCGCACTTAAAGAGCTTTGCGGGAAGCTTTCTTTCTTCCTGCTGACCTGCTTTAAGAGCTTCTCTTTCCTTATCCATATCAACCTTAAGAAGTCTGGGGATAAGCTGAACGAAGAGAACAACGCCGATAACACCGAAGGGATATGCAATAGCGTGGCCCAAGGTGATAAGTGCTTCAAGACTGTTTGCGTTTTCTGCGCCCGCAACCGCGTCCTTAGCCGCCGAAAATCCGGGGGTAGAGGTAAGCGCACCCGAAAGCACGCCGGACCAATATTCAGGACCGTATTCGGGGGTAAGAAGGGTGCAAACAACTGCAACTGCAGTACCCGAAAGGATAATTACAACACCAAGAACGATATAGGTCTTAAAGTTCTTTGCAAGGTCCTTAAAGAAGTTAGGACCTGCAATAAAGCCAACCGCACCTACAAAGAGGATAAGACCGGTGTTCTGGATGGTGGATTTAAAGGTAGTAACAATGGAAGCGCTTTCGCCTGCGATGTGGAACTTGCCCAAAAGGGGAATATCCGCAAAATCAAGCGTACAAAGCCAACCAACTAAAATAGCAACCAAGAATACGCCCGCAGTACCAAGCGAAACGCCCTTAACCTCAATACCGCCCAATAGATAACCTAAAGCGAGGATAATGAATACAAGGGTGAAAAGCACAAAGGTGCTGGAGAAGTTGATTGCCTTCGCCAAGCCGCCCTTTTCGGTAAGCTCGCCGTTAGCGTTGGTATAGCCGGTGATGCTGTAAATGCACCACGCGGCTATTGCAACAACAAGAATTATTGCAAGAGAGATTAAAAGAACCTTCTTACAGTTTTTATTGCAATTTTTCATTTTAAGCTTGCCTCCGAATTAGCCGTTAACCTTTCTGGCATAGTCGGGAAGAAGCTTGGGAGATACGGTTTCGGTTTCGATACCCGCATCCTTAATTTCGTTCTCGAACTTGTTGATGTGGTCAAGAGTGAGCTTGCCAACGGTTACGTCCTTAAAGGTCTTACCTGCGCTCTTACCTGCGATTCTACCGAATACGATAATATCGAGGAGCGAGTTACCCATAAGTCTGTTCTTACCGTGGATACCGCCAACAGCTTCGCCTGCAACAAAGAGGTTCTTAATGTTGGTGGTCATACCGTCGGGGGTAATGTCAAGACCGCCGTTTTGGTAGTGAAGGGTGGGGTAAACAAGAATCGGTTCCTTACGGATGTCAATGCCAAACTGACCGAACATTCTCATCATAGCGGGAATCCTCTTTTCAATAGTGCCTTCCCCGCCGATCTTTTCAATCATCGGGGTGTCGAGCCATACTGCCAAGCCGTCGTCGGTTTCAACACCGTTGCTTCTGTCGGAGCATTCGCGAATAATGGAAGCCGCGGTAACGTCGCGGGTTTCAAGCGGGTGCATAAATACT
>JAZRTL010000201.1:0-1967 GCA_045652025.1 Eubacteriales bacterium | reverse complement strand
TGCCCGTATATACACCTAACGAATCGATTCCCGCGATTTGCGCTCCGATATCGTCGTATTTCATATCACCGATCATCAACGCTTGTTCTTTTTGGTCGCTAATGTTAAAACGTCTTAGCGCTTCTTCGATAACCTCGTGTTTTTTGCTTATCGATTCGTCAAGATTAGCGCCGACGATATGGTCGAAAACATCGTATATGCCCAGTTCCTTGATCATATAAATAGCATATTTTTCATATTTCGAGGTTGCAACGCCGAGCTTATAGCCGGCGTTTTTTAATTTCGCAAGAAGTGCCACGATCTCGGGGAAAAGGTGAGATTCTTCAATAGCTTTTTCGTCGTATCTCTCGCGGTATTTATTTATCGCTTCTACACATTGGTCCTCTCTAAGACCATATCTAATAAACGAATCGCGCAGGGGTGGACCAAGAAAAGGGCGTAATTCTTCTAAAGTATAGTCTTTGCCGAAATGTGCAAGTGCATACTGAGCGCATTTTACAACGCCCTCGAGAGTATCAACAAGCATTCCGTCAAAATCGAAAAGAAGGTATTTATATTTCATATTTTGCTCCTTGATTATGGTTACAATTTATTATAACACATGGTTGTATAATTTTCAATCGATAATCTTGAAACTTTGAACGAACTGTGATAATATATTAATAGAAAACATTTGGAAAGTGAGTGAATTTAATGCATAAAATCATAACAATAGGTCGCCAATTTGGTACCGATGGTTCGGAAATCGGCAAAAAGTTATCGCTTCTTACCGGAATTCCTTGCTATGATAAGGAATATTTGATTAGTGTTGCAGAAAAAGAGGGAATAGCTCGCGAAACGTTTGAAAAGGCAGATGAGCAAGCGACCTCGAGCTTTTTATATTCTCTTGCTATGTCCGGTTATAACGGGAATATTGCTAATTATGGTATGAATAATCATATTATAACCGATAAAATCTTTAACTTTCAATCTAAAGAAATAAAAAAGTTAGCCGACGAGGGCGATTGTATAATTATCGGTAGATGTGCGGATGACGTTTTGAGCTCATACGATGGGGTGCTTAAGATATTTTTACACGCTCCGATAGATCATCGCGTTGAGGTTCTTAAAAAATATAGCCAAGAAAGCGATGCTCAAATTAAAAAGCAAATCGTAAAAACAGACAAAAAACGCGCCACATATTATAATTTCTACACGGGTAAAAGCTGGGGCGACCAACAAAACTACCATTTTAATATAGATTGCAGCTTGTTTGGTGTTGACGGAACGGCTTCAATTATAAAAACCATTATCGAAGAGTTTTATAAGTAAATTCAATAACAATATAACAAAAACCGCAAGATCAAATCTTGCGGTTTTATATTGCTTATTATTAGTGAGCGATGATTTGTTCGGTATCCTTATCGAAGATGTGGATACGGGTAGTATCAACAGCAATCTTAATTCTATCGCCTGCTCTAGCGGTAGATTGAGAAGATACACGAGAAACGAGAGAGGTTTCTTCGCCGACCTTGAGGTAGAGATAAATTTCAGCACCCATAAGTTCGGTGAATTCAACGTCAGTTTCAATAATGGTATCCTTGAACTTTTCCATGTAAACAGGTTCGTCGTGGAGAAGCTCGGGACGAAGACCTGCAATAACTTCCTTGCCGATGTAATCTGCGAGGTTGTTATCTTCGAACTTGGAAGGATCAAGCTTGAACTTTACGTTTTCGAATTCGAGATATACGTCATCTTGGCCCTTGGGCTTGGTGATGGTCGCATTAACGAAGTTCATTTGAGGAGTTCCAATAAAGCCAGCAACGAAAATGTTGCAGGGGAAGTCGTAGAGGTTTTGAGGAGTATCAACCTGTTGGATGATACCGTCCTTCATAACTACGATACGGGTAGCCATGGTCATAGCTTCTACCTGGTCGTGGGTAACGTAGATAAAGGTTGTTTGAAGCTTGTGGTGAAGCTTGGTAAGC
>JAZRTL010000200.1:0-1516 GCA_045652025.1 Eubacteriales bacterium | reverse complement strand
GGAATGCTTTGTAAAATCCGCTTCCGAGCGTAACGAAACCGCGATTATCGTCTTTGCTCGTACCGCGGGCGAGGATATGGACCAAAAATACGAAAAGGGTAGCTTCCTTTTAACCGATATAGAGGTAGAAAACCTTAACCTAATCCGTAAACACTTTAAAAAGCTCGTTGTTTTGGTTAACGCTTGCGGTGTTATAGATTTTTCGAAAATCGTTGCCGCTTCTCCCGATGCATTGTTAATGCTTTGGCAAGGCGGTATGATGGGCGGTCTTGCAGCGGCAAAGGTGCTGACGGGTGTTGTAAACCCCTCGGGTAAATTGCCCTCTACTATCGCAACCTCGCGTGAGGATTATCCCGCGTACGAGAATTTTAACGCACCTTATCGCCTCTTCTATAAAGAGGATATTTACGTCGGCTACCGTTATTTTAACACCTTTGCAGCCGATAAAATCCTTTACCCCTTCGGCTACGGCTTGTCCTATACCGAATTTGGCATTTTCTTTATTGATATCCATCGTAAAGAGGGTAAAACCTACGTCCAAGCGGTCGTTTCCAATCTCGGCTCGGTTGCGGGCAGAGAGGTTGTTCAATGCTACGTTTACCAACCCTGCGGAAAGCTCGGTAAAGCGCGTAAGGTGCTTGCCGCGTTCCAAAAAACTCCGCTTCTTGCCCCCCACGAAAGCTGTACCGTTAACCTTGAATTTTCGGATTATTCTATCGCTTCCTACGACGATTCCGGTGTTACGGGTAACAAATATTGCTGGGTTCTCGAGCAAGGCGAATATATCATAACCGTCGGCGCAAGCTCGGCGGATAATACCGAATCCTGCTCCTTTGTGGTTAATCAGGACGAGGTTGTTAAAAGAATGCGCTCTGCGCTCGCTCCCGTAACGCCCTTTGAGCGTATGGTTAATAAATCGGGCGTTAAGGTGTTCGAGCCCGCTCCCTTAAGAGTTAGCGCGGAAGAACCTATCCCCAACGAAATTCCTAAAATAGAAAAGGACGGCGCAACTCTTGCCGACGTTGCAAGCGGAAAGCTAACGCTCGAGCAATTCGTTGCAAGATTAAGCGACGAGGATTTAATTTGTATGGTTCGCGCCGAGGGTATGTCGAGCCCAAAGGTTACCCCCGGTACTGCGGCGGCGTTCGTCGGCGTAACACCCTCGCTTCAGGCAATGGGTATTCCCGCGGTTTGCTGTACCGACGGCCCCTCGGGTATCCGTATGGAAAGCGATATCCGCTGTGTTTCCTATCCCGCGGCTACCTGCCAAGCGGCTACTTGGGATACCGAGCTAATTACCGAAATGTATAACGTTTGCGGTAACGAGCTTGCTTCCTACCACGTTGATATTCTTCTCGGCCCCGGTACCAATATCCACCGCGACCCCCTTTGCGGAAGAAACTTCGAATATTTCTCCGAGGACCCTCTGCTTTCGGGTAAGATGGCGGCGGCAATCTGTAACGGCTTGGATAAAGCGGGAGTTAGCGGCGCGGTTAAGCATTTCCTTGCAAATAAC
>JAZRTL010000199.1:0-3212 GCA_045652025.1 Eubacteriales bacterium | reverse complement strand
ACGTAAAACAAAAAACGGCTTCATTTGAAGCCGTTTTTAATTTTAAGCTAATTGAAGGATTATTCAGCGTCCTTGCCGGTAACTTCCTTAATAATCTTTGCAAGATATTCCTTAGCCGCGATAATGTCCTTTGCTTGTTGCTCGCCTTCGATTTCGCGCTCGATGGTAACGTATCCATCGTAGCCAACCTTGTGAAGACCTTCAATAACACCGCGGAAGTCAACCTTACCCTCGCCGATAGCGGTTTCTTCGCCAAGGTCGTGGCCGTTAACGGGGTACTTACCGTCTTTAGCGTGGAGGTTGCGAACGTACTTGCCGAACACGTCCAAAGCGTCAACGGGGTTTGCTCTGCCGTAAAGAATTACGTTAGCGGTGTCGAGGTTAACCGCAAGGTTGTCTGCGCCTGCGGTTTCAAAGCAACGGAGCATAGTAACGGGAGTTTCTTGACCTGTTTCGAAAAGCAACCATTGGTCGTTCTTCTTAAGATGGTCTGCAACCGTCTTAACAGCGTTACAGAAGGGAACGAACTCGGGGTCGAGCGGGTTTTCGGGAATAAAGCCCATATGGGTAACAACGTTGGTAACGCCAAGCTTCTTAGCAAAGTCAGCGCCATCGCAAAGGTTCTTAATACGGGTTTCGCGGTATTGAACGGGAACAAGACCAAGGGTTTCTTGACCTTCATAGAAGTTCCAAACCGCAGGACCTTCCCAACCACACCAGAATGCAGAAATCTCAACGCCGTATTCTGCTTGGTATTCCTTAATCTTTTGTGCGTTTTCATCGGTCCAAGAGGTAGTGGTCCAGGAAATAAGCTGGCAGTTATCAAAACCCTGCTCTCTTAAAACCTTAAACTTGCCGGGGATATCGTCGATGTTCGAAAAATGAACGCAAACACCAATCTTCATAAAAATCTCCTTAAATCAATTATTATTCTACAAACTATATTATATATAATAATCGGTTTTGTCAAGTAAAATCGTGTAATAGATATATTCCATTTTAAATAAAAACGTGGTATAATAATAAAAATCGGCTTTGGAGGTAAAGCGTGAATAGGGTAATAGTAATCGGCGCTTCGGGTAGCGGGAAAAGTACCTTTTCGAGAGCGCTTGCAAAAATAACGGGAATTCCTCTTTACCATTTGGACTTAATGTTTTGGAACGCCGATAAAACTACCGTCGAAAAGGATGTTTTTCTCGAACGCTTAACCAAGGTTCTAAAAACAGAAAAATGGATAATCGACGGCAACTTTAGCTCGTCTATGGAGCTAAGGATGAGGGAATGCGATACGGTTATATTTCTCGATTATCCTACCGAGGTTTGCCTCGAGGGCGTTCGCGCACGAAGGGGCAAGGAACGGCCGGATATGCCTTGGATAGAAACCGAGGAAGACCCCGAGTTTATGGATTTTATAAGGGGTTATAAAAACCGCTCTCGCCCGTTGGTGCTCGAGCTTATTAAAAAATATCCTTCCAAAAACGTTGTTGTTTTCAAAGCCCGCTCCGAAGCGGACGATTTTCTTAAAGCTTTATAAAAAATAAAACGGCTTGGGGTAACCAAGCCGTTTTGATTTTGATCTTTCCCAAAGAATCCGTTGCGGCTTTTTTGGGTTTTTATTATTCGCCGTATTCGGCAATATAAGGAAGGTTTCTAAAATATTCGCCGCAATCAAGACCGTAACCGATAACGAAATGGTCGGGAATTGTAAAGAGTGCATAATCGGCAGAAAAATCAACAACTCTGCGCGAGGGCTTGTCGAGAAGGGTAATGATTGTTAGGGATAAAGGACCTCTGTTCTTTAAAATCTCCACAACCGCCTTAAGCGTTCTGCCCGTGTCGATAATATCCTCGATAATAACAACGTGGTAATTGGTAACGTCTTGGTCGAGGTCCATAGTTATAGTAACGTTGCCCGAGGAGTTCGTGCCGTTATAATAACTTTTTGCACACATAAATCCAATCTCGCAAGGAACGGTAACCGCGCGGCAAATGTCCGCCATAAATACAAACGCGCCCTTAAGAATGCTAACCAACAAAATGGGTCTGCCATCGTAAATGCTATCTATGTATTTGCCGGCTTCGATAACCTTTTCGTCGATTTCCTCTTTAGATACAAGAACTCTTTTTATTCTGCTTTCGTAATCGCTTTTATTATTAATGGGTTTCATATTTGCCCCCTGCTATTTTAGTAACTGCGATTATAACATATTTTTCGGCAATTTTCAACCCGAAAAGATAATTTTGGCGGGTTATTAAACAAACCTTTGGGCATATCCGCACCGCTTACAAAGCTCCTCGGCGGCAATACCGCGTTTAAATCCCTCGGTAATGCATTTCGCGCGATTAGAATTAAGAATATCCCCAATATCCTCCCTAAACGCGTTGCCGAGATTAATAGCCCCATCGCTGTCAAGACAACAGGGAACCACCGTACCGTCGCAAAGAATCCCGAATTGGTCCTTAAGCCCGTAACAAAAGAATTTATTTCCCTTGATTTCGGCGTTGCAATCCGGCCATTCAAACCGTTCGCCCCATTCGATAAATATCCTATCGCGAACCTTAATCCCGCGGTTGTTTTCCTTCCAACCGTCGCCAAGCTGTTCTTTAATAAGCTTGGTTGCAAGCTCGCTTTTCTCAACGTCAAAGCCCTTGTTCCAAAGCCGAAAAACAACAATAACGCCGTTTTCTGCCGCCTTTTTTGCAAAGTCGATAAGCTTTTTAACATATTCCAAATGCGCTTTCTCGCTTCCGTTTTCGAAGCTATGGAGCGAAATATTAACCTTGTGTAGCCCGCTTGCCAAAAGCTCGTCGCCGCGCGTATTTAGCAACGTTCCGTTCGTTGTAATTATCGATTTAAAACCGCGCTCGCGAGCCAATTTAACAAAATCGGGGAGTAAAGGGTGGGTAAGCGGCTCGCCCATTAAATGATAATAAATATATTCGGTAAAGGGCTCTAATTTGTTTAGGATAAGCGTAAATTCCTCTAAGCTCATCCTTTTCGGTTGCCTTTTATGCCCGTGGCAAAAGGAACAGCTCATATTGCAAATATTAGTTATTTCTATATAAACCTTGTTATACATAATTCCTCTCTGTTGGCGAACCTTAAAATTGGGAAAATGGCTTGAAACCAATCGATTTCAAGCCATTTGCTTTATTTAATTGATTGTAAAGGTACCGAAGTACGCTCTCTTAA
Organism: Eubacteriales bacterium; assembly: GCA_045652025.1. Classification (GTDB taxonomy): domain Bacteria; phylum Bacillota; class Clostridia; order Oscillospirales; family CAG-382; genus Coliplasma. The sequence continues at coordinate 19 of JAZRTL010000199.1, read as the reverse complement.
TAAGAACGTAGTCCATAGA
>JAZRTL010000198.1:0-4058 GCA_045652025.1 Eubacteriales bacterium | reverse complement strand
CCCTCTGCCAAAGGAACCGAGAACCAAAGCTTTACGTCGCGGTTAATAGCGACAAGACGCTTCGCGAGCGCGTATGCATCGTCGATATAATCCTGAATATGATAATCTGCGGTAACCTTTACGTCCGCAGCGGCGTGATATTCGCCCCTAATGGTTTCCAAGCGGTTGGGGTCGCCAACCATATCGGCGGTCATATTATCGATAAGTTCCTTTGAAATAACGCGATATTCGTTGCCGTTTTTATCGGTATATCTATTAAAAAACGCGATAGGAATAAGCAAAATCTCGTCGGTGGTTGCCAAAACCTTTTTTAATTCCTCGTCCGAGGGAGTGTAATATTTAGTGCCGCTATAGCTATTGTAGCTAACGTAGAACAAAACGCCTTTTTTCATCTGGTTCATATTTTTACCCCTTTTGATTTTTTATTTAAAGCCGAACCGCTTTTGTTTATTCTATCATATCGAACCGATATTAGCAAGGAAAAATACACTTTTTTCTCTTGCAAAACACCTATTAAAATAGTATAATGCTGTTATACCTACGGTTAGGAGAATTAAAATGAAGCTAAACGATATTTTTTCTTCGAATATGGTCTTTGCCGCCAACAAGCCGATACGTATTTACGGCGAAGGGTGCGGCAAGGCAAAAATCAGCTTTTGCGGTCAGGTTAAGGAGTTTGTTTCCGAAAACAACTTTTGGTTAATAGAGCTTGAACCGATGCAATACGGCGGCCCTTACGAGCTTATTGCCGAGCTTGACGGAAGCGTTGTTACGCTTGACAACGTCTTTATCGGCGAGGTTTACCTCTTTGCAGGACAATCTAATATGCAATTCAAGCTAAAGGAATCCACGGCGACCGAGGATATGTATATCTCCAACGAAAAATTAAGGTTGTTTTCTACCGATAGAATCGAAAAAAGCGACCATTTCACCGCCAAGGACGGTTGGGTTACCTGCAAGCAGGAGGAGGCGCAATATTGGTCTGCCCTCGCTTATTTAACGGGAATGACCGTTTCTAAGGCAAAGGACGTTGCCGTTGGCGCAATCGTTTGCTATCAGGGCGCTTCGGTTATCGAAAGTTGGGTACCGAAGGATGCATTTAAGAAGATCGGAATAGATATAGATATTTCAAAGAAATATAACGATCATACCGAGCAAATTTTTTCCGAATGGAACCAAGACGGCGTTCTTTACTCTTATGCATTTTCGCAGATTGTCCCCTTTAACCTTTCGGGAGTTGTTTGGTACCAAGGTGAAAGCGACACCTCGATAGACGAGGCAAGCGTTTATAAATACGAGCTTGCGGAAATGATAAGAATTTGGAGAAGCGACCTTAAAAATCCTTCACTTCCCTTTGTTGTGGTTCAAATAGCCGATTATGAGCCCCGCAACGACGAGGCGTGGAAAACGCTTCAACAACAGCAAATAGAGGTTCAATCGCTCGTTCCCAACGTAACCACCGTTGTTTCTGCAGATATTTGCGAAACGAACGATATCCATCCCCCAACAAAGCATTTGCTTGCAAAGCGAATTGCCGATACTCTTTTAAAATAAACAAAAACCACTCGTTAGCAGGTCCACCTTATGAACCCAAGCGAGTGGTTTTATTTTTTAATCAACAATTTCAACCTCGTCGGCTTTATGCAACAGCTCGACCTTGCGAACGACAAAGTTTTGAAAATGCACTTGCTTTTCGTTAAGCGTTTTATCGGTAGTCTGAATATAGCCGGTAGTATCGATAATATCGCCGAACTCAAGCGGCGCCAAGGCATTGTTATTATATACGTAATAATCAACGGGAACAAAGTTAAAATAACCCTTAACCATCGTTTTTATGTTTATTTTAACGATATCGCCCATATCGAAAACGTCAACAACCTTACCCTTTACCTTAATACAGTTAGATTTATAAATAATATTAGGGCAATTTGCCGTTTCATCGCCAAGCGGTTTAATTGAAGTTCCTACAACGTAAAAGGTTTCTTGTCCACGGTTGGATTCGTTAAGCTTTTCGGATTGAATATACCCTTCTATACTAACGTCATCGCCTTTGGAAAAGGTTGCCGCGGTGTTCATAACCGAGCCGAAAAACACTATCTTTGGGGTATTTTTATGCTTATCCATAGCGCGAAGATAAATAACCGTCGCCTTGCCGTTATAAAGGCACGAAAGAACCGTACCTTTAAGCAAAACGTGGTTAACGCTATCGTTCGATAAGGAAAAGCTTTTTTCTTTTTTGCTTATCGGCATTTTATTGTTCTTACTAAATGCACTTAACAGCTTGTTTTTTAATTTTCCAAAAAAGTTAGCCATATATTTCCCCTTCCAAAGAACGTTTTTTCTCTTTCATTTATATCTTCATTGTAAACCATAAAACCGACTCCGTCAACCCCAAAAAGCACTTTTTCGACAAATAAAAACCACGCCGACGGGTGCATAGATTTTATGTGAGCTTTATTGTTAAAAAACAAAGCCGAGGATTTTTCCTCGGCTTTTTGTGTTTAATTATTGAAACGAGAATGTACCGAAGTATGCACGTTTAATCAAAACGTAATCCATACTGTCGATGTCGCCTGATTTATTAACGTCGCCGCGAGCGAATTGGTCTTCGTTAAAATCGAAGGTTCCGAAGTATGCACGCTTAACAAGAACGTAGTCCATAGAATCGATTTCCTTACTATCGTTTACGTCGCCGAGCATAATTTCGGGCTCTTCATCGAAATCGGGAGTAGGATTGGGCGTTTCGGTTTCGATCGCGGGAATTTCTTTGGTTTCTACAACGTAGCCGCAGGTGGTACACTTCTTAACCTCTTCGCCTGCCTTTTCGGTGGTTGCGGGGGTCTTCACTTCCCAATCGCCTGCGGTATGTGCCGCCTTATTCATAACCTCACCGCAAGCGCACTTATTCCAGTGGTTGTTCTTGTCGGTGGTCCACTTATTATCAGAGGTATGAACGTGTACTTCCTCGTATGCTTCTACCTCGGAAATCATAATCCAAGAAGTGTTACTTGTAATTCTGTACTGCACGTAACGAGCATTAACAGCAGGTGCCAAAGTAACGGACGCGGTGGTAACGGAGGTTTCGTAAATGTCGGTAGGGATTATAGTTGCCGCCGCCTTCCAATCGGTACCGTTATTGGAAACGTAAACTTCGACCTTAGTGGGAGCGAAGATACCGCTGCCGAGAGCCGCAGTACCCATCTTTACGGCGAATTCATCGAGGTTATACGCCTTGCCGAGATCGACGGTAATAGCAGCGTACTTTAACGATTTATATTCAGAAGATTGGCTATTAAAGCCCGCAAATGCAACATCTTTATATGTTGCGGTAGAGGGCGCATTTTTGCCGTCGGTGAGAGATTTACCGTTTTCGTCGGGATAGGAAGCGGTAGCGGCATCGGGATAAAGTCCCTTTGCGGTATAGGTCTTTGTATATGCAACGTTGGTTTTGGTTGCGGTGTTTTGAGAAGGCATTGCCTCGTGTGCCTCTACCTCCGAAACGAATACGAAGCCGGAATTTTCATTACGAACGTAGCGGTATTGAACGTATCTGCCCGAAAGCGCCTTATCGAGAGTTAAGGTTACGGTAGCGCGACCGGTTGTGTTATCGGTAACGTCAACTTCGCCCGCCTTGGTCCAATTTACGTTATCCTCGGAAACGTAGAAGCCAACCTTAGCAGGTGCTCTTACGCCCGCCGCAACGTTAACATCGGAGCTGGTAGCAACCTCGGTAACGAATTTATCGAGCATATAGGTTTTATTAAGGTCAACGCTAATAGCAAAGTAGCCGTTTTCGGTATAGAAGGTGCTACCCTTATGGAAGCCGGCAAATACGGACGAGCCGTAGGTATCGCCATCGGCAGCAAGCTGACCGTCGGTCATAGTGTTGCCATTTTCATCGGGATATTTTTCGTTTGTTTCGCCGTCCTTGATATACCAGCCGCTTGTGGTATAGGATTTAGCGAGAGCGCGGTTGCGGTTGTTCGGGTTGTTATTAAACGCGGGGATATCCTCGTAGTTAACAACTGCGCCGCAGGAGGTGCAACGGCTTTCTTTTC
>JAZRTL010000197.1:0-1067 GCA_045652025.1 Eubacteriales bacterium | reverse complement strand
AGAGAAACGTCTTTAAGAAGCTCCTTAAACAAACGGTCGCGTAATTGACGAGAGGTAACAAACTTACCTTCCCTACCCGCAAAGGGCGAATCGTTAACCGAGAAGGTCATTTCCATAGTGGGCTCGCCAACCTTAACGAACTCAAGCGGTTCGGGGCAATTTATAGAAGTAATGGTATCACCGATAGTAATATCCTCTGCACCGGAGAAGCAAACAATATCGCCCATCGAAGCGGTTTGAACGAGAACTCTGTTAAGACCATCAATTTGATAAAGCGAAACAATTTTCGACTTTTTAGGTGCCATACCGGAATGGAAGTTGGTAATATAAACCTCTTGACCTTGCTTAATGCTACCGCGTTCAATTCTACCAATACCGATTCTACCAACGTAATCGTTATAGTCGATAGAAGAAACAAGCATCTGAAGCTCGCCCTCGGGATCTCCTTCGGGAGCGGGGATATGGGAAAGAATCGTTTCGAACAAAGGCATAAGGTCGCTTCCCTGCTCATCGAGCGAAAGCGAAGCCGTTCCCGCTCTGCCGGAGCAGAACAAAGTAGGGCTTTCCAACTGCTCGTCGGTCGCGTCGAGGTCGAAAAGAAGCTCCAAAACCTCGTCCATAACCTCTTCGATACGAGCGTCTGCACGGTCGATTTTATTAACAACAACAATTACTTTATGGTTAAGCTCGAGCGCTCTTTGAAGAACGAATCTCGTTTGAGGCATAGGGCCTTCCGCGGCATCAACAAGCAAAATAACGCCGTTAACCATTTTAAGAATACGCTCTACCTCGCCACCAAAGTCGGCGTGACCGGGGGTATCGATAACGTTAATTTTAACGTCTTTGTAATGAATAGCGGTGTTCTTTGCAAGAATAGTTATACCGCGTTCACGTTCAAGCGCGTTATTATCCATAACACGATCTTCTGTAACCTGATTATCACGAAAAACGCCGCCTTGCTTAAGCATTTCGTCGACCAGTGTTGTCTTTCCGTGGTCAACGTGTGCGATAATGGCAATATTTCTTAGATTTTCTCTAACCATTGTATGTCCTCATTTTAAATTCAG
>JAZRTL010000196.1:0-3396 GCA_045652025.1 Eubacteriales bacterium | reverse complement strand
CCTTTAATGTTGTTTGGTTAATGAGAAAATGCATCTAATACGAAAGAAAAAGCATCTATTTTGTCCTCATCAAATCCTTTATTACAAAAAACAAATCGACATCCTTCTGTCGAAAGATGTCGATTTTTGGCGGAGAAGGAGGGATTTGAACCCTCGCGCCAGTTGCCCGACCTACACCCTTAGCAGGGGCGCCTCTTCACCACTTGAGTACTTCTCCAAGGTGAAAATGTTTTCTGTATTCTCTTTTGAGGGCGGTTAGTTTCCCTTCCGCCCACTTATGAGGTTGGCGGAGAGAGTGGGATTCGAACCCACGTGGGCTTGCACCCAAACGGTTTTCAAGACCGCCTCGTTATGACCGCTTCGATATCTCTCCGTATAAAACGAACCTTTAACACCTTAAAAGCCGTTGCTTTAATTCACGAGGCGCCGCCCCGTTATGTCCGGCTTGCGGTGCCCGAAAGCATACCGCGCTTCCATTAGAAGCTTGTATCCTTTCGACCGCTGCGCGAACTCATCCTCGCTTTCTCACCTACAAGGTGCGCTTGGCTTCGTTCCCGCTTCGATATCTCTCCGAATTAGTCAGCCATATAAGAATACCACAGATTGCCTTAATTGTCAAGGGTTTAAAGAAAATATTATGCCACTACAACCAACAAAGAAGAAACATTAAACAAATAATCCGTTTTGTATAAGCAACAAAAATATGCTTCCCAAGGGAAAGGGGACATATTTGTTTCAAATTGATTTTTATAGCGAAGCAATTTGTTTTTAAATAAATAAAAATAGCGTTGATAAAATAAGAAAAATAATGTATAATATAAAAAAGTCCTATCCAAGAAAGGCAGACGTTATGAAAAAGGTTTTAATTATCGGCGCGGGCCCCGCGGGGCTTACTGCGGCGTATGAATTGCTTGATAAATCGAATGAATACGAGGTTATCGTTTTTGAGGAAAGCGATTGCTACGGCGGTATTTCGCGAACGGTAAATTACAAAGGCAACCGTATGGATATGGGTGGACACCGCTTCTTCTCCAAGGTTCCCGAGGTTAACGAATGGTGGGAAAAGATGCTTCCTACCCAAGGCGCGATGCCCTTTGATGACGTTGCCCTTAACCGCGTTTCCACCGTTGCGGATGGCGGTCCCGACCCCGAAAAAGAAGACCGCGTTATGCTTAGAAGAAACCGCTTATCGCGTATTTTCTTTAACTCTAAGTTCTTTGATTATCCCGTTTCGCTTAAGTTCGAAACAATTAAAAATATGGGCTTGTGGACGACTATCGTCGTTGGCTTTAGCTATTTAAAGACGGTTTTCTTTAAGCGCGAGGAAAAGTCGCTCGAGGACTTTTATATTAACCGCTTTGGCAAGAAGCTCTATTCGATGTTTTTTGAAAATTATACCGAAAACCTTTGGGGCAGGCACCCGAGCGAAATTTCGCCCGAATGGGGCGCGCAACGCGTTAAGGGACTTTCGATAAAAGCGGTATTAAAGGATATTTTCGGCAAGATATTTAACAAAAAGAACCGCAAGGTAGAAACCTCGCTTATTGAGGAATTTGCCTACCCCAAGCTTGGCCCCGGTCAGCTTTGGGAGCTTACCGCCGAGGATTTTGAAAAAATGGGCGGTACAATTATAAAAAACGCGAAGGTTGTTAAGGTTATTAAAAATGCCGAAAACGTTATGACCGGCCTTGTTTATGAAAAGGACGGCGAACAGATAACGGTCGAGGGCGATTACGTTATATCCTCTATGCCCGTTAAGGATTTGGTTTTGGGTATGAACGACGTTCCCGAACAATATTGCAACATTGCGCGCGGATTGCCCTACCGCGATTATATGACGGTTGGCGTGCTTATCCCCAAGCTTAACCTTAAAAACGAAACCAAAACCAAAACTATCGGCAACATAGTGCCTGACAACTGGGTTTACGTCCACGACAGAAGCGTTCAGATGGGCAGATTCCAAATCTATAACAACTGGTCGCCTTATATGGTTAAGGATATCCAAAACACCGTTTGGGTAGGTCTTGAATATTTCTGTAACGAGGGCGATAAGATGTGGTCGATGACCGACGATGATTTTGCCAAGATGGCAATTAAAGAGATGGCGGTTATGGGGCTTATCGGCAACGAGGACGAGGTTATCGATTCCCACGTCGAGCGCGTTAAGAAGGCGTATCCCGCGTATTTCGATACCTACGAAAAAATGGACGAGCTTAGAGCTTATCTCGATAGCATCCCCAACCTTTTCTGTGTTGGACGTAACGGTCAACACCGTTATAATAATATCGACCACAGTATGTGTACCTCTTTTGAAACGGTAAAGAATATACTTTCCGGCGTTACAACCAAGGACAATGTTTGGAACGTTAACACCGAAAAGGAATACCACGAGGAAAAACGCTAAAGCTCTCAATCAAAAAGGAACTGTTTATTCCTCAAATATAGACACCTTGTGTGAACATTCTGGTAGCATTCATACCGAAAGAATTAATGTGATATCCTCTTTTAAAAATAGTTTTTCTGGTAGTAATACTATTACAAATATTCTATGGTCCTGTCATTTGATAACTTCAACCGCCACAAATGGTACTATTAATCATAATAGAAGTTGCTCCAGTGGCCAAGCGGTTTTTATGCTTGAACAAAGCGAGTCGACAGATAGAGAAATTCACTCAAAAGGCATCTTGATGCACGAATTAAATCATCAGTACGGCGCAAGGGACCATTATCATGAGCTAGCTGATAAAAACGACCCTAATTCTTGTAAATTTAAAGACATATGTTCCACTCGCGGAGAAAATCCTAGACCATCATCGTGCATAATGTATCAATCTCGAATTGATATATCCAATTCCAATGTGATTTGCACAGCGTGCAAAAACGACATTCTTTCCCATCTAAACGAACACCATTCTAATTAAGTAGTTGATATGGAGGTATGGTCATGAAAAAAATTCTAATATTAATATTGGCTATAACAGTGTGTTGTGCGACTTTGTTTGGCTGTGAGTCGAAGAATGACAATGGCAGCTCGGATGCTCCCACCGATAGTGAAGTGAGTAACGAAGGTCAAGACAACAACAGCTCGGATACTCCTGTCGATAGCGAAGTGAGCAACGAAGACCAAGACAACAACAGCTCGGATGCTCCCACCGATAGTGAAGTGAGCAACGAAGGTCAAGACAACAACAGCTCGGATACTCCTGTCGATAGCGAAGTGAGCAACGAAGGCCAAGACAACAACAGCTCGGATGCTCCTGTCGATAGCGAAGTGAGCAACGAAGGTCAAGACAACAACAGCTCGGATACTCCTGTCGATAGCGAAGTGAGCAACGAAGACCAAGACAACAACAGCTCGGATGCTCCCACCGATAGTGAAGTGAGCAACGAAGGTCA
>JAZRTL010000195.1:0-3451 GCA_045652025.1 Eubacteriales bacterium | reverse complement strand
TGCACGCTTTGCTCTAAAATCAAAAGCGTTCTCAACCACCAAAAAGCAAAAAAACAAAAACCCGCGTTTGCGGGTTTTTTATTTTGGGATATTTTCGTTGTAATTTAATTAGAGCTAATGTGCTTCTTCAACGCCTCAAAGGTTTTATCGCTAATAATGTGCTCAATCTTACAAGCGTCCTCGAGGGCAGTCGCTTCGTCAACGCCAAGTCGAATAAGCACCGAGCTAAGTACGGTATGGCGCTCGAAAACCTTTTCCGCCGCCGCTTTTCCGCTTTCGGTAAGCGAAATAAAACCGCCGTCGTCAACGGTAATAAACCCGTCCTTCTTTAAACGGCTAACCGCTCTGCTAACGCTGGGCTTGGAAAAACCCATCCTGTCGGCAACGTCTATCGAGCGTACCGCGCCCGAGTTGCCGAGTATATAAATCGTTTCGAGATACATCTCGCCCGAGGGCTTTAACGCCATAATCCGTCCTCCAAAATCGCTGTTTTTAATATAATAGCATAAAATAACAAAAAAATCAATCGTTAAAATCCGCAACCGCACCGCCCGCGTCCCTGCGGAAGAGAAGAGTGAAGAGAGAAAGGCGAAAAGGTGAGGTAGCTTTTGCTTTGCAAAAGCAATTTTTATCGTAGGGAAGGGAGTTTTCGACTGTCCGAAACGTTGTAAATAGCACAAATTACAATATATAGCACAAATTACAACAAACGCCAACGAGCAAAAAACGGCAAAAACAGCGAAAAACGGCGAAAAATTGTCAAAAAACCGCCCGAGGTGCTTGACAAACGCGGGAAAACAAGTATAATACAAAAGGAGTTAGCCACGGCTAACTATAAATTAAACCTAACGGTTAGCCGCGGCTAACCGCCAAAACGGTGGTGCAATTATGAAGCTTAGACAAGCCGAAGAAGGAAAAGAATATATTATCCGCGAGCTTAATATCGACGACGAGGAGCTTCGCTCGTTTTTGTTCTCGCTCGGGTGTTATAGCGGCGAAAGGATTACCGTTATTTCCCACCGAAGAAGCGGTTGCACCGTTTCGATAAAGGACGCGCGCTACAGTATCGACATCCCTCTATCCGAGGCGATTGTCGTTTAAGAAGACGAAGAATTTATTTTTTACCCCGAGGTTAGCCACGGCTAACCGAGCGAACAAGGAGAAGTAGAATGAGAATTGCCCTTGCGGGTAACCCCAACTCCGGCAAGACGACGATGTTCAACACCCTAACGGGAAAGAACGAGCGCGTTGGCAACTGGGCGGGCGTTACCGTTGATAAAAAACAAAACCTGCTTAGAAAGCTCTTTTCGGGCGGGGAGAATATAACCGTCGTTGACCTACCGGGCGCATATTCTATGTCCCCGTTCACAAGCGACGAAAGCATAACGAGGGACTATATAAAGAACGAAAACCCCGACGTTATAATTAATATCGTCGATACGGACAACCTAAGCCGAAGCTTGTTTTTTACAACCCAGCTTTTAGAGCTTGGCTTGCCCGTTGTCGTTGCGCTTAACAAGAGCGATATCGTTAAAAGAAAGGGTAACCGAATTAATTCCGAGCTGCTTTCCGAAAAGCTCGGTTGCCCCGTTGTTAAAACCGTTTCCACCGACGCGAAAAGCTTATCTCCGCTAATTACCGCGGCGAAAAACGCTCTCGGTGCAAGGGTTAGCGCACCTTATACCCAAGCTAAAATCGACCTAAATAATAAAGCCGAGGTTGAAGCCGAGGACAGAAGACGCTTTGATTTTGTTAATTCTATCGTTGCCGAGGTCGAAATCCGCGCGCGTAGGTCGAGCGAGAAGAGCGTTGGCGATAAAATAGATATGTATTTAACGAACAAATGGCTTGGTATCCCAATATTTGCCGCCGTAATGTTTTTGGTGTTCTATATTTCCCAAACGACTCTCGGCGCTTGGATAGCCGACGGCGTGGAAATTCGCGGAACCTATATAATGGGCCTTGTTCCGCTTCTTGAGCTGTTTCAGGGCTGGGTAGCCGAGCTTTTATCGGGCGCGAGCCCAATAATTTCGGCGATACTTGTCGATGGTGTTATCGGCGGTGTTGCCGCGGTGGTTGGCTTTTTACCGCTCGTTATGGTTATGTATTTTTTAATAGCGCTTTTGGAGGATTGCGGATATATGTCCCGCGCCGCCGTTGTGCTCGACCCAATCTTTAAAAGGGTTGGCCTTTCGGGTAAATCGGTTATTCCGTTCGTCATAACGGTTGGCTGTGCCGTCCCCGGCATTATGGCAAGCCGAACAATACGCGACGAGCGCGAGCGCAGAGCAACCGTTATGCTTGCTCCGTTTATGCCCTGCGGCGCAAAAATTCCGGTTATTGCGCTTTTTGCGGGCGCATTCTTCGGCGACGCTTGGTGGGTAAGCGCGCTAATGTATTTTGCGGGTATCGTGCTTATCTTTATCGGCGCGTTGCTAATAAATCTAATTACGGGCCGCCGCGGAAGAAAAAGCTTTTTTATAATCGAGCTTCCCGAATATAAAAAGCCCTCGTTTTCGGGTGCTTTTAAATCGATGTTAAATCGCGGTTGGGAATATATCGTTAAGGCGGCGACGATAATTTTACTTTGTAATATGGCGGTACAGCTAATGCAAACCTTTACCTTTAGCTTTGCCGTTGCCGAAAGCGCAAACGAATCGATTTTGGCGACAATCGCATCGCCCTTTGCATATTTGCTCTATCCTATCGTCGGCGTTGTGTCTTGGCAATTAGCCGCGGCGGCAATAAGCGGGTTTATTGCAAAGGAAAACGTTGTCGGAACGCTTGCGGTTTGCTTTGTGGGACTTGAAAACCTAATAGATACCGAGGAATTGGCGCTTTTAGAGGGTAGCGGTGCAGAGGTTGCGGGTATTATGGCAATTTCAAAGGTCGCGGCGCTTGCATATTTAACCTTTAACCTATATACCCCGCCTTGCTTTGCGGCTATCGGCGCGATGAACGCCGAAATGAAGAGCAAAAAATGGTTTTGGGGCGGGATTGCGCTCCAGCTTGCTATCGGCTATACCGTTGCGTATTTGGTCTATACCGTCGGAACGCTTATCGCTAGGGAACCGCTTAACGTTGCGGTTGCCCTTTGGGGTCTTTTGGCGGTAGCGGGTATCGTTTTGGTTGTCGTTGTAAGAATTATAAAGCAAAGAAAGCGAGGCACAGTAAAATGCCGAATTTAATAGTTATTTTGGTTCTTCTTGCTATTGCTGTCGGCGCGATTTTCTATATCCTGCGCTCGAAAAAGCGCGGTTGCTGCGGCAGCTGTCCCTATTCAAAGGAATGCGGAAAGGGCGACGGCAAGGACAAACCTTGTCAAAAATAGCGCGCTGTCGCTCTCAATCAAAAACACACGGTTTTTGATTGTCTTTTGTGAACTTCGTACACTCGCGTCAATGGCGTGCATAAATGTCCGCCATTGCGAAGTTCCAAGGTGTAAAAATCA
>JAZRTL010000194.1:0-6940 GCA_045652025.1 Eubacteriales bacterium | reverse complement strand
CATATCGAAAGGAGTTGTTGTATGAATCACTTTAGAAATATACAGTTTCGTGGAACATTCCGCGACTATCAGCAACGCGTACTTGATAATGCAGATAAATATTTAAAAGACGGAAAGATTAATATCGTAGCAGCTCCGGGTAGTGGAAAGACTGTTCTTGGACTTGAGTTGATTCGACGTTTGGGTTCGCCTTGTATTGTACTATCTCCTACAACTGCAATTCGTCAGCAATGGGGAGAACGATTTAAGGATCTGTTTCTTGATAATTTAGAGGACTTCCCAAACCTCTTTTCTAACGACCTGCATAACATCAAACTTGTAAATTCGATAACATATCAAGCTCTATACACTGCGGTAGATAAGATATCTGCAACCGAAGATGAAGATATTGACTGCTCGGACGTTGATATCTTTGCCACCATGAGAGAATTCGGAATAAAAACCGTATGTCTTGATGAGGCGCATCATCTCAAGAATGAGTGGCAGAAAGCACTTGAAAAATTTATTTCCGCGCTTGATAAGGATGTAAAAATCATTTCTCTTACGGCTACACCTCCGTATGACTCGGAAGGCTCGGAATGGAGCAGATATATGAACATCTGCGGAGAAATTGATGAAGAGATTTTCGTTCCCGAGCTCGTCGGTCAAAACACTTTGTGCCCGCATCAGGACTATGTGTACTTCAATTATCCGACAGAATCAGAAATTGAGAGCTTTCGCACGCATAAGGAACGTGCATTGCTTGCTATTGAAGAACTTGGAAAGCTTGATCTGTTTTCAGGAGTATGCCAATCTTTAAATGCCGAGCAAGATTATGAGGTGCTGTTTACTGATGCTAAGCAGTACATAGCTCTTGTTACCTTGCTGAAATATTATGGCTTTGAAATCAATAAAAAACTGATCCGTGAGCTGACTGCAAAAAGAGGTCTTCCGTTCTTCAAAATGCAGTACGCCGAAACGGCAATACAGTTCCTTCTTAACGGAGAGTTAATTACCGAAGATCAGAAAGCAGAGATCGTTTCCGTTTTAAAGAATCATTCTGTTTATGAAAAGAAGAAGGTTACGCTTGATCTGAATGAACGTTTGAAACGAACTTTGATTTCTTCTGTAGGAAAGCTCGAGAGCATCAAACGCATAGCAAATAATGAAGTTTCGGCAATGGGCGAACGCCTTAGGATGCTTATCCTGACTGATTATATCAAGAAAGAGAATCTTGCCAAGATTGCTTCTGCAGAAGAATTCAATTCAGTCAATATTGTTAGCATTTTTGAAACGATTCGTCGCGCCAATCTGAATGTGAATATCGGAGTTCTTTCGGGATCTCTTGTTATTCTTCACAAAGCAATCGATCTATCTGATGTTAAGCATAAAAAAGAAGACATAGCGAACACGGACTATTGTACAGTGGAATTTGCAGGTGCGCTCCATCGAGGCGTTGATTACGTTGGAAAACTGTTCGAGGAGGGAAAAATCCAAATTCTTATCGGAACAAAATCGCTTCTCGGTGAAGGATGGGATTCCCCTTGCATCAATTCGCTTATTTTGGCAAGCTTTGTCGGCAGCTTTGTTCTGTCCAATCAAATGCGTGGTCGAGCGATTCGCATAGACAAAAACGATCCTGAAAAATCAGCAAATATATGGCATCTCGTAACAGTTGAGCCCGAGTATTTGTTCAGAGACAAAGCAACCGAACGGATTTCCGCTTACATCAAGGAAGATTACAAAGAGCTTCATTCTTACGACTACGACATATTAAAACGTCGTTTTGATTCCTTCATGGGACCCAATTATACAACGGGAACTATTGAAAGCGGAATTGAACGAATCACCTTGATAAAGCCACCCTATGATAAAAACGGCATCGAACAAATCAATAAAGAAATGCTAAAGCTGTCATCAAAACGCGGCGAAGTGAAAAACAAGTGGCGCGGAGAAGTGGCAGACGGAAGCTTTGCGGTCGGTGTGGAAACCGAAATTCCCAAGGAAGCGAGAATTCCCGTATTTACATTTTGGAATTTCGCATTGAATTCAATTATTGTTGCAACAGAAATTTCGTTACTACAACCTTTAATGAGGCTGATTGTAAATAATAATCTCCCTATGTCTTTGGGAACTCTTGCAGTGATGGTTGGATTGTTTGTTGTTTTGTATCACGGCGTAAAGAAGATGGTGTTGCATTCCAACCCTGCTCATTCCATAAAAACGCTGGGGGTTGCAGTTTATAAAACGTTATGCGAATGTGAGCTGATATCGCCCTCAGCAAAGGTTGAAACAACTGCATACAAACAAATCTATGTTGTTTCGCTACACTTGCGTAACACATCAATTCACGATCAGAATATTTTCAATACAGCTATGGCAGAAATGCTTTCGCCCATTGAAAATCCTCGTTATATCCTGATTTCCAAAAACATATTCAAACGCTATAACTATGAACTTTCTTTCGCTTGCCCCTCGATCATTGGCAAAAAGAAAGAATACGTAGAGGCGTTGGCTGAAAAATTGAAAGCCACAACCGGCAACTTTGAACCCGTTTATACGCACCGCGAGGATGGCAGAAGGTTGATTCTAAAGTGCAGAAAGCGTTCTTATATCACTTTCAATCAAAAGGCAATGGGTAAGAAATATAAAGTATCTCATTGGAATTAAAGGTTCAAAATTGTTGGGGTAACACAAAAAATCCAAGCCGATCGGCTTGGATTTTTTTATTTGTGTCCGTAGTACACAACACCATTTGACCGAAGGTCAAGATCATTAAGAGCGTAGCGAATACATTATTTCTCATTCAAGCGGACACAAAACTATGTTGCGGCAAGCCGCAAATGATGACAGCTTCGCCTAACGATATTCGCTATAAAGCGTGTTTTTCTTTTTTAAAACGCTTTGCGTCAATGGAGATTTCGACTCACTTGACAAACTATTTTCTTTTTGATAATATCTAATTAAGAAATACGATGTAATTTTGAAAACCAAAGAGATTGAAAAGTTTATTAAAAAATGAATAGTTTTTAAAAATTTTAGAATTTCATGAGGTCTATATGGAACAAAATTGGATTGGTGTTTTAATTAAATTTTTAATTCTTTCGATTGTTGTTGGCGTGATCATTGAGCTTATCAGAGAGCATTTTAAAGCAAAATCAAAGATAAGATACCCTAATAAAGCGTTAAACGCTTGGCATTTGATTCCTGTGCTCGCGCTGGCTATTTCCACCGTGTCTTTTGTGTTAAATTGCGGATTGATACGCTTTATTTTAGCAATTACCTTTATGTTGCCGATTTATGGTATTGCCTATTTTGTAATTAATATTAAAGCGGCGTATAGAGTTAAGACCTTTAATCAACTAAAGAAATATATAATCCTTTCGTCTGTAACCTTCATTTTGGCGCATGTTTTGTGCCCCGATGATGGCGAATTTGGTGAAATGTTTTTCCTTTTCGGCTTGTTTGAAAATAATAATATTGCCACTATATTACTGTATATAACCTATGCTCTCTTCGCGGCTAGTATTGTTTTTTTAGTACTCGAAGCGTTAGCGATAAGAAAATGCAACAAAATTAGTAACAAAATCGAACAATAATCTCCAAAAAGCACTTGTGTTCAAGTGCTTTTTACTTTTGTTGATGCTAATTAAAAATATTTGTTTAACTAAATATTTCGAGTTGCTGAAAAATATATTAAATAATTGTGTTTATGTTGCGAAGCGTTTTCGCGTGTGCTATACTAAAACCAACAAGGAGGGTGATAATATGACAACGAAACAAAACCAAACGCTTGTCCTCTTGATTCTGCTGTCTTCCTTTTTTCTCGAAACGGTTTTAAACGGCGCGCTTTATTCGGTTTTGCCATTTGGGATTTACTACCTCTTATCTAACGTTTTCTACCTTGCGCTTTTCGCTTGCTTTTTAATAATGTCAAAGCCAAACCTAAATCAATCCGCGGTGTTAAAATCCGCTTGCTTGGCGCTTGGCTTTTTCGTCTTCGAATCGGTTTTAACCTACGTTTTGCCGATAATTTCGGTTTTTGTAATCGCCTACGAGGTGTTAAGACCGTTTTGTATCTTGGCGCTTGTGATTTTGGCTTGTAAATGGATATATAAAATCCGCTTTAGCTTTAATCAATCAAGCTTGCTAACGCTTTGTGTCGCGTTCGCTTTTTCTGCGCTCTTTGTGGTGCTTAGCTATTACGAAACGCTTGCCTCTCTCCTAAACGTAGGAGATAACCTTTTCTCCTATTTTAAATTGCTATCCTCTCCGAGCAGCATCTTTTCGCTTTTAGGAAAGCTTTGTACCTATATAATAACAAACACCCTGCTTGTGCGCGTAAATGCGCTAAAATCTTAATTAAGGACGTATTGTAATTGAAAGTAATTTTTCTCGATATCGACGGCGTTTTAAATTCGCGATTGTACGATAGAGCTCGCGGCGAAAGGGACGGGAATATCGACGAAAGCCGTCTTCCGCTTTTAAAAGAGCTTGTCGATAAAACAAATGCGAATATCGTCTTGTCTTCAACTTGGCGCTTCCATTGGAACGCAAACGGCGCTCAAACCGACGAAGAGGGAATAGCGCTCGTAAAAACATTTTTAAAATACGGCATAACTATCTACGATAAAACGCCGTATATCGACCATAATCGAACCGCCGAGATAACCGCTTGGCTCGAGTTGAATCCCGATGTAGAACGCTTTGTTATAATCGATGATATAAGGTTCGGTTGGGATAAGCTACAACCCAACGTTGTTAATACCGATTATTATATCGCTCGCGGCTTGGAACAAACCCATATCGAAAAGGCAATGGAGCTTTTGTTAAAATAAGGAGTAAAATATGAAGAAGATAATATCTTTAACACTCGCCTTAATAGTTGTTTGTATCGCTGTCGGATGTGCCCTTTTAGAAGAAGAAATTTTTATAACCTCTAATACAAGCCCCGATAGTAGCTATACTGTTAGCTTGTATCAAGTCGGAAGCCCTAAGTGGTCCTTCGGTGCCGTTAAAGCAAAGCTCGTTTTAACCGATAAAAACGGCAAAGAAATTGCAAACCAAGAGCTTTCCTTTAATAACGACGGTACGGGCGTTGCCGCGGATAATATTATCGAAGTGATTTGGGAAACCGACCACGTCAAAGTAAAGACAAGGGAATTCGATACTACCAACCAATACGAATATTTGTTGTATTTTAATAATTAATTTAGGCGCGATATCGCTCCATAAAAGAAAATAAATTATAAAAGACAGAAATTTTTCTGTCTTTTTTCTTTTTCCTTGCGAAAAACAAAAATCAAAGGCGATGAATATAAGCAATCCTAAAAAGGAACAAAAATTTTTAAATTCCTTTGCGAAAAAGGTCGAAGAATTACTATGTATATAACGAAGAGATTAAATAGAACTATTTGAAAGGTAGGATTTAAAGATGAAAGACCCAAGAATGAACGAGATACTCTCCGATCAGTATCTGCTTAGCAAGAACCAAATTTATATTTTTGGCGTAATCGATACTTCAATGGCGGCAAGGGTAATACCCCAAATGCACTTTATCGAACAAAAGATGATAGAGGATAATATTCCTCCCGAGGACCGCGTTTTAACTATCCTAATCGATAGCCCCGGCGGCGCGGTAACCGATGGCTTGGCAATATACGATACAATAAATTCGCTCGAATGCGAGGTAAGAACGATATGTGTCGGCTTGGCTGCCTCGATGGGTGCGTTTTTGCTATCTTCGGGCTCAAAGGGGATGAGATACGCGCTTCCTAATAGCGAAATTTTAATCCACCAACCCTTAGGCGGAGCCCAAGGACAAGCTTCGGATATTATAATCGCCGCAAAGCATATCGAGCGTACCCGTAAAACGCTAAACACAATCCTCTCTATGAACACAGGCAAAACCGTTGCCCAAATCGCCCGCGATACCGACCGCGACTATACTATGACGGCGGAGGAAGCGCTCGAATACGGTCTTGTCGATGCCGTACTTAAACCCAAAAGAATTAAAGCATTAGGAGGTAATGATTAATGCACGAATATTTGTTAGAACCCTTTCTCACCCAATACTTCCTGCTCGAGTCTATCTGCGAAAACTATATGACCGAAAAGGAGCTAAAGAAGATGTTCTTCGATTTGGCTAACATCTTCTGCCTTTCGGATGTAAACCTTCTTACCGAATATTATAACGATACAAAGCTCGAGCATTTTGCCTCTGTAAAGAGCGTTTCTTCCTACGAACGCCTTTGCCGTTCTATCGAGTTTTCTCAAAACGCGGGACATAGCGTAATGCTCACCGAGCGCGATAAAATGCTGCTTGCCCAAAAGCGCGCCGCGATGAACGTAAAAGCAAAGCTCTTTACCCAAGATAAAAACGTTACAAAGGACCTTATCTCAAGCTCGCTTTTAACAAACGCTACCAACGGAAGCATCGATGCAATGGCGGTGCTTTCCTACCTTGAATACAACGGAATTTGTATGTGCAAGGATACCGAAAGCGCAATAAAGCGTAACCGCCTTTGCGCGAAATGGAATAACCTTTTCGGTAATCTTATGGGAATTGCCTACGATAAGGATAAAGAGCTCTATTACGAAATACTCCATACCGTCTTCCGCAACGCCAATCAGCGTAAGGTTTATGATTATATCTGTAAGTATAATAACCATAAATCTAACGTAGAGAAGAATAGAGTTGCAAATCTTATCGAAAACGCCTTTGCGCTAGGTATAATCAAGCGCGAAAAATACGACCGTATGTTTGCAAAGGTCGCCTTTTCCAAGGTGGTTTCTATCGAGGATAAGGAAAAGCTCCTTCTTAATAAGCAAGCCGATGCAATCGGCTCTATGTCGGATATTCCCTTCGATATGGCGGTTAATAAAAGAATAACCGTTAATAAGAAGTGTACCGATAACCTTCCCATAAAGCGCGAGCAGGAGATAAAAAAGATACTCCAAA
>JAZRTL010000193.1:0-1354 GCA_045652025.1 Eubacteriales bacterium | reverse complement strand
TATCGTCGTCGCTCGCATCGGGAAACAAAATCTTTATAATACCGCCTGCCAATTTGGATGCGGTTTCGATACTCTCGGCAAGACGCGAGCGTATGTCGCCGCGCATAACAAGGCGGTCGACAACGATATCTATATCGTGCTTTATATTTTTATCAAGCTCAATAGCTTCGGAAAGGTCGTAAAGTATTCCATCGACACGAACGCGGACGTAGCCGCTTTTGCGCGCATCGGCAAAGACCTTTTCGTGCATACCTTTTTTTGCGGAAACGACGGGAGCGAGAACGATAAAGCGAGTTCCCTCCTCGAATTCCGAAACGTTCGCCACAATTTCATCGACCGATTGTTGATTTATCGGCTCGCCGCAGATTGGGCAATGAGGGATACCTATTCTTGCATAGAGCAAGCGAAGGTAATCGTATATTTCGGTAACCGTACCAACGGTTGAGCGGGGGTTGCGGGAGGTGGTTTTTTGGTCGATTGCAATAGCGGGAGAAAGACCCTCGATAAGATCAACGTCGGGCTTATCCAGCTGACCCAAAAACATACGCGCATAGGAAGAAAGCGATTCCACAAACCTACGATGTCCCTCGGCATAGAGGGTATCGAAGGCAAGACTTGATTTACCCGAGCCCGAAACACCCGTGAAAACGATAAGCTTATCACGCGGGATGGTTACGTCGATATTTTTTAGGTTGTGTACTCTTGCACCTTTAACAACGATTTTATCAGACATTTTTTCACCTTTAAAACGATTACATTAATCTTCTTATCCTATCGCGAAGCATTGCGGCGGTTTCGAAATCCAAATCCTTTGCCGCTCGCTTCATATCCGCAGTAAGCTTATCGATAAGCTTCTTCTTTTGGTCGGGGGTAAGCTTTTTATTCTTTTCAAGCTTTTCCGCCTCTTTTTTAGAGGTTATTTCGATAGGCGCACGGATATCCTTAACGATAGTTTTGGGGGTTATGCCGTGCCTTTCGTTATATTCTTGTTGTATTTTACGGCGGCGGTTAGTTTCGCCGATTGCCTTTCGCATCGATTCGGTTTCTTTATCGGCATACATAATAACCTTACCCTCGGCATTACGGGCGGCACGGCCGATAGTTTGGACAAGGGAAATTTCGCTTCGCAAAAATCCTTCCTTATCGGCATCTAAAATGGCAACCAAGGAAACCTCGGGAAGGTCCAAGCCTTCTCGCAGCAGATTGATACCCACCAATACATCAAAGTTCCCCAAACGCAGATCTCTGATGATTTCCATGCGTTCCGTTGCAGAAATATCATGGTGCATGTATCGACCCTTGATGCCTGCATTACTCAGATACCCCGAAAGGTCTTCCGCCATTTTCTTCGTCA
>JAZRTL010000192.1:0-1351 GCA_045652025.1 Eubacteriales bacterium | reverse complement strand
TCGGCTATATCTACGATATGCTCTACGGCAATTCGGGCGGATATCCGTCCTATGCCTCTGCCGCGGCGATAATCCTTTTCGTTATCGTGCTAACTATTACCTGCATCAACCTGCTCGTTAGTAAAAAACGGGTTCATTATTAAAGGGGTGGGTTTATGAACTATAAAAATATCGAAAAATCTGCCCGTATAAAAAATAAAACCTATAATACCGTGGTATATGCTCTCCTTGCGGTTTGGGCGCTCGTTGTGCTTTTTCCGTTTTATTGGATGCTTCTAACCTCGGTAAAAAGCTATTCGTCCTATAATGCGGAATGGATACCAAAGCTTTTCACAACCTCACCAACGCTCGAGAACTATAAAGAAGCGTTTACCGCGGTTGACCTTGGCGGATATTTTCTGAATACGCTAATATTCACCGTAGCAACAACCGCAATAATGCTCGTTGTTACCGTTCTTGCCGCTTTCGGCTTTTCTCGCCTTAACTTTAAGGGCAAGGACCTTGCGTTTACCTTGTTTTTGGCGTTGATGATGATACCCTCGGAGCTTGTAATAATAACAAATTACGTTACCGTAACCAATTTGGATATGAGAAATACCTTTTTTGGCTTAATACTCCCGTCGGTTACCTCGGTTTTCTATATCTATTTGCTAAAAGAAAACTTTTCCCAAATCCCCGATGAGCTCTATTATGCCTCGAAGGTCGATGGAACGTCGGATATGCGCTATTTGCTAAAGGTAATGGTTCCTATCTGCCGTCCTACAATCGTAACGGTTACTATATTAAAGGTTATCGAATGCTGGAACTCTTACGTTTGGCCTCGCTTGGTTACCGATAACCCCGCATACTATCTCGTTTCAAACGGTATCCAAGAAATCCGCGAAAACGGCTTCGGTAGGGATAATATCCCCGCGATGATGGCGGCTGTGGTTGTAATTTCTGTTCCGCTAATCCTTCTTTTCGTCATCTTCCGTAAAAAGATAATGGCGGGCGTTTCAAGAGGAGGTCTTAAGGGATGAAGAAAATATTATCTCTCTTGCTGCTTGCGGCTTTTTGCCTAACTCTTTGCTCCTGCCACGGTGCAAAGGAAAAAAAGGTGTTCGAGCTTCCGAGTGAGTTCGATACCACAAGGGAATACGAAATTTCCTTTTGGGCGAAAAACGATACTAACTTAACTCAGGTGGGGATATATAAGCAGGCAATAGCCGATTTCCAAGAAATCTATCCCAACATAAAGGTTAATTTAAAGCTCTATACCGATTACGGCAGAATTTATAACGACGTAATCACAAATATCTCTAGCGATACAACCCCTAACGTTTGTATTACCTATACCGACCATATTGCAACC
>JAZRTL010000191.1:0-1352 GCA_045652025.1 Eubacteriales bacterium | reverse complement strand
AGCGGCAATTCTTATCTGTTCAAGCTGTTGTTTCATTATGAATATTGCCTTTCTAAACGATATACGGAATTATTCGAGATAATCCTTTAGCTTCTTGGAGCGGCTGGGATGACGAAGCTTACGCAACGCCTTTGCTTCGATTTGGCGGATACGCTCACGAGTAATATCGAAAACCTTACCAACCTCTTCCAAGGTGCGAGGTCTGCCATCCTCCAAGCCGTAACGAAGCTTAAGCACCGCTTCTTCACGGGGGGTAAGAGTATGAAGAACCTCGAACAAGTGCTCGCGAAGCATTTGGGAAAACGCTGCTTCGGCGGGAGCGGGTGTATTATCGTCGGCAATAAAATCGCCAAGGTGAGAATCCTCCTCCTCGCCAATAGGCATTTCGAGCGAAACGGGCTCTTGGGCGATTTTTAGAATATCTCTTACCTTATCGACAGGCATATCCATTGCCTTTGCAATTTCTTCATCAAGCGGGTCTCTTCCCTTTTCCTGCAAAAGCTGGCGGGAAACGCGAAGAACCTTGTTAATGGTTTCGACCATATGAACGGGGATACGGATAGTTCTTGCTTGGTCGGCAATAGCGCGGGTGATCGCTTGGCGAATCCACCACGTTGCATAGGTAGAGAACTTAAATCCCTTGCCGTAATCGAACTTTTCCGCCGCCTTCATAAGACCCAAGTTACCCTCTTGAATAAGGTCGAGGAAGAACATACCGCGGTTAACGTAACGCTTTGCAATACTAACAACCAAGCGCAAGTTTGCCTCTACAAGCTGTTGCTTTGCAGCCAAATCGCCATGAGCCATTCTGTTTGCAAGCTCAAGCTCCTTTTCGGCAGAAAGCAAGGGAACCTTACCGATTTCCTTAAGGTACATTCTAACGGGGTCATCGATAGAAACGCCCTCGGAAGTAAGGATCGCATCGGTATCCTCGTTAGTTTCTTCAAATTCTTCAACGTCGATTTCGTCCTCGGGTATATCGAAATCATCGTTTTCTACTTCGGCATTAATCTCGATACCGTTTTTTTCGAGCGCTTCGCAGGTTTTTTCGAACTTTTCGAGCGAAACGTCGGTATCGACGAGCGAAGCGAGTATATCGGCAACGTTGATGCTACCGTTATTTTTTGCTTGCTCGATTTGCTCGGGAGTGAATGCGGACAATTCTTTATCCATAGTTGAACCTCCTGGATTTTATGTAATTTATTTATTTCTTTATTCTTCGGTGCTTGATTTTTTCTTTTTGATCATATCAAGATATTCGTTAAGGGCGTTCGCGGGATCGTTTTCGATCTTTTTATCGAAATCGCTACGCTTCTTAAGCGTTTTAAGCGCTTCGATATGTGTCAAAAGCA
>JAZRTL010000190.1:0-2459 GCA_045652025.1 Eubacteriales bacterium | reverse complement strand
CTGCACGGTAGCCGAGAACAAGTCCGTCAGCGGTTGCGCCGTAGTGGTTGGAGGTGGGGAAGCCCTGGTAGTGCATTCTTCCTGCTCCGCCAGTTGCGATAACTACTGTCTTTGCCTTTGCAACGAGAAGCTCCTTGGTTTCCATATTCATAAGGATTGCGCCTGCGGCATTGCCGTTTTCATCGAGAATAAGCTCAATAGCCGATGTAAAGTCAACAACGGGAATACCTCTGTTAATAACTTCATCGCGAAGGGTTCTCATAATTTCAGCACCGGAATAGTCCTTTGCAGCGTGCATACGCTTTCTGGAGGTACCGCCGCCGTGGGTGGTAATCATAGTGCCGTCTTCTGCCTTGTCGAATTCAACGCCGAGGTTGGAGAGCCATTGAATAGCTTCGGGAGCATCGCAAACGAGCTTTTGAAGAAGCTCTCTCTTAGCCGCGAAGTGTCCGCCGCCGAAAGCGTCAACAAAGTGAATAGCGGGGGAGTCGTTGGGCTTATCAGCGGCTTGAATACCGCCTTCTGCCATCATAGTATTAGCATCGCCGATACGAAGCTTGGTAGCAATCATAACCTTTGCGCCTGCTTCGTGAGCTTCGATAGCTGCAGAGGAACCTGCACCGCCGCCACCGATAACAAGAACGTCAACGTCGTAATCGGGAGCTTCAAGGTTAACAGATTCAGCGCTAATGCGGCTGTGTGCCTGAAGAATAGCAGCAAGCTCCTTGGGAACCTTGTTGCCCTTGTTAGGACCTATTTTAAGTTCTTCGAACTGGTCCTGTCTATAGTCGGGGTGGTATGCAGCAAGAAGATCGGTCTTCTGCTGAGCAGTCATTCTTTCGGGCTCAAGAGCAATGTTCTTATCTCTTGCGGCCTCAACTGCCTTAATAGATTGTTGGAACTTTTCAGAATACATTGTTGCCCCTCCTTATTTCTCAATATCGCGGTTGTTATAGAGCTCTTTGATCTCTTCAACCGGCTTTTGCATAAGAGCTTCGATAAGATCATTAAACGTACCGTCTTTGATCTCCTGAACTCTTTCGTCAAGATGGTTACACTTGGGCGCAAGATACTTACCGTTAATACGTCTTGCAAGCATTGCTACCTGAGGATGCGAAATGCCGGCAGGGCATCTGGAAGAACAAACACCGCACATAACGCAGACGAAGGATTCTTCAGCGCAGTTTTCGAAATCGCCTCTTTGAGCGTATGCAATGTACTGCATAACGTTAAGCTTCTTGGTGCAGGCCTTGGTGCAGGCGTTACAGCCGATACAAGCGTAAATTTCGGGGTACAACTGCATCATAACGGTTTGGTCAACGGGAATTTCGTTGATGTTGTAAACCTCTTTAACGAGCGGGAAGAAGGGAAGAGTTGCAATGTACATATTGTCTGCAACCTTGGTTTCGCAAGCCAAGCACGCCTTCAATTCCTTGTCGCCCTTAATTCTGTAAATGGTAGCGCAAGCGCCACAGAAGCCGTTTCTGCAGCCACAACCTCTAACGAGCTGATAACCCGCGTATTCCATAGCTTTCATAATCGTCAAATTGCCCGGTACTTCATATTTCTTACCGAACAAAAATACGTTTACCATATTTTCCATTGTTATGAATCTCCTTATTAATATTCATTGGGAAGTTCGTCAAGCTCGTCAAGACGGAATACAGGGCCGTCCTTGCAAACGTACTTGGAACCAACGTTACATCTGCCGCATTTACCGATAGCACACTTCATCTTAAGCTCAAGAGTGGTGTAAACCTGCTTCTTTTCAAAGCCAAGCTCGGTAAGACCTGCCAAGGTGAACTTAATCATAATGGGAGGACCGCAAAGGATAACGGTTTTGTCGGTATCGAAGCCAAGCTCCTTAACGTAGTTGGGAACAAAACCAACGTGTCCGTCCCAATCCTCTTGCTCACGGTCGATGGTAAGGTGAACGGTTACGCCCTCGTCGTGTACCCATTCTTCCATAATTTCTTTGTATTGAAGAAGGTCTTCCTTGCTTCTTGCACCGTAAACGATATCAATCTTGCCGTATCTGTCCTTGTAATGACGAACGTAGTTAATTACGGAACGGAGAGGAGCAAGTGCAACACCACCCGCGATAAAGAGAAGGTTTTTACCAGCAAATTCAGTATCTACGGGGAAGGGATTACCGTAAGGTCCGCGGATAGTAAGCTGTTGGCCTACTTCTGCTTGGTGGAGCCATTCGGTAACACAACCGCACTTTTTAATGGAAAATTCCATATATTCGGTGTTTGTGGGGGAAGAGGTGATAGAAAACATCGCTTCGCCAACACCGGGGATAGAAAGCATAGCGCATTGACCGGGTCTGTGGTCAAACGCCTTCTTTCCGTCGGGAGTAACAACTCTAAAGGTTTTAATATCGGGAGTATCAAGACGAACGTCGGTGATAACGCCAATATGCGGAATTAATGCTTCGGGACGTACGTTCATTATGC
>JAZRTL010000189.1:0-3378 GCA_045652025.1 Eubacteriales bacterium | reverse complement strand
CGCAAATGATTCCAACTTCGACGTTGTTGTTACCTCAACCCATCACGACCTTCAAGGGCTAAACGATTATGCCGTCCACCCCGAGCATTTGGAGGTTGCAAAATTTATAAGGTCTGTTATCGTCGAGGGTGGCAGAGCGTGTGTTGACTATGAGTATTGATGCAATCTGCGAAACCTGTGAATTTTGCCGTATAGACGATGAAACCGGCGATTTGATTTGCGATGCATATCTTGACGAGGACGATATGGTCGATTTTATGTCAAGAGGCAACGGCCGATGCAAATACTATCGTTATTACGACGAATATAAAACGGTTCAAAAGCAAAATTAATAAAACCAAAAAATCCGTGGCGGTTGTGCCACGGATTTTTTGTCGGTGTTTTTAAAGGGGAGAAATCACCGATACAAGTATGATATGTTAGAGGAGAAATTAATTATTCTCGGCCTCTTCAACAATAGGCGCATCCTCGGTAATTTCGTCTTCGGGAATTACGGGTGCGTTTTCGGGTTTGCCTTGGGGATGCTTGTGGCATTCGGGCTCACCTTGGGGACGTTCGGGCTTACCTTTGAACTCAAGCTCGTCTTCATCTTCAAACTCGTCTTCATCTTCGGGCTTTTCGGGAGGAGCAAACTCACCTTCAGGGCGTTTATCGCATTCGGGCTTTTCGGGAGCTAACTCGCCTTCGGGAATTTCACCTTCGGGAATTTCACCTTCGGGAATTTCGGGCTTTCCTTCGGGGCGCTCGGGCTTTCCTTCGAATTCGGGCTTTTCTTCGTCTTCGGGCTTACCTTGGGGACGCTCGGGCTTGCCTTCGAATTCGGGCTCGTCTTCATCTTCGAGCTTTTCGGGAGGAGCAAATTCGCCTTCGGGGCGTTTATCGCATTCGGGCTTTTCGGGAGCTAACTCGCCTTCGGGAATTTCGCCCTCGAGCTTGCCGTCCTCTTCGGGAAGTTCGGGCTTATTGCATTCGGGCTTTTCCTGCTTGCCGTGATGACCGTTGGGACGTTTTTCGTCTTCGTCTTTATCGTCCTCGTCATAAACTTCGTCATCGCCATCTTCTTCGATTTCGTCTTCGATTTCGTCCTCGATTTCATCTTCGATTTCGTCTTCGATTTCGTCTTCGTCAACGTCATCGGGCTCAATCGCTTCGATTTCTTCGTCGATAATTTCGCCGGTTATACCGTCGATAGTGTATTCATATTCAGAGCCGTCTTTTTCGAACTCAACCTCGTATTGCGGCTTGCCGTGTTCGTTATCGAACTTGGGTTTAAGCTTGGAAACGTCTTCCTTCTTAAAGCCGTGCTTGGAAAGTGAGCTTTCGATAGCGGCATCCTTGTCGATGCAGTCCTCGGGTTTAGAAAGCTCGTCCTCGGGCTTGCATTCATCAAAGGTGCTTTCGAAGCCGTGATGCTTGTGGTTCTTCTTAACCTCAATAGGTGCGCGCCAAGCGTGGCGGCAAACGGTGTCGCGTACATGATTTTCTACGCCATCGATAAATTCGTCCGATGCATTAGAGCCGTCTTCGACCTCGATAGTGATTTTACGAACGTTACCGTCGATATCCTCGACAAAATAACCTGCGTTACCGATAAGAGTAACGAGCTCGCTGATAACCAACTTGCAATCCTTGCCCTTAAAATCGGCATAGTTAGCCAAAATTGCTTTTGCATCGTCATTACGGGCTTCAACGTTGGTTACCTCGAAATCGTTGTTATAAGAAATTGCGATTTCGGGGTTAACCTTTAATTTAAGCACGCCGCCTTCTTCCAAAGCGTTGTCGATGCTAACAGACGTTGCACATGCCGCAAGCATAAATACAAGTGTAAGAAGCATTGCGAGTAAAGTAGTAAACCTTTTCATAACGGATCTCCTTTTTTGTTTGTTTACATATAAAGAATACGAACCCCGTTTTTGTTTTTCGGGGTTCGTATAAAAATTAATTTTGATTTTTATGGTTTTTTTGCTCGCTCGGTAATTGGGGCTCGCGCTTGTCCGCTTCGCTAAGCTCTTGAGATGGGTCAAGAAGCTCGTTTTCGGGCTCGCTTGGCGGAAGAAGCATAAAATCTCTTGGATTTGGCTTTTCGGGAGATTCGCCTTCGCTATCGGGGATAGGCGGGGGTAATTCCTCGCGGTTTTCAAAATTATCGTCCGGCGGTGGCTCGGGCGCAAAGTCGGGGTCCTTTTCGTCGTGAGCGGGCTTATCGTTCGGCGGGAGAGGTGAGCTTCCCTCGGGGGCATTAGGCGGTATCGCGCCTTCCGCTTCGGGCGGCAATTCACCTTCCGTTTCGGGCGGAACAGGTGCGGGTGGCGGGTTAGCCGTTTCACCGTTCTGTTCGGGCGGCTTTTGGTTTCCGTGCCCGTTTTCGTGGTTGCCGTTCGGCTTATCCTCGGGGGATTCAAACTTGTCTTCCTCTAAAAAACCGTCCTCATCGATAATTATATCGTCATCGTCGATGATTTCATCTTCGTCATCGTCATCGTCTTCGGTAATATCGTTATCGTCATCGTGGTCGCCTTGCGGCTTTTCGCTTTCGTCGGGAAGCGCGGGCTTGTTGTCCTCTGCGTTCGGCTTGTCATCTTCGGCATCGTCGTCGATATTGTCGTCATCGTCTATATCGTCGCTATTGTCTTCGTCAAGCGTATTATCGTTTTTGTCGGCTTCGATTTCGCCCTTGTTGCCGTTGTTTCCGTGGTGATGCTCGTTTCCGCCGTGCTCTTTCTTGTCTTCGCGGTCGTCATCTTCGCGGTCGTCATCGTCATCATCGACATCGCCGGCGTCATCGTGGTGGCGATGCTTGATGGGCTTATTTGTCTTTTTGTCGGTTACTTCTATCGTAACGTTCATTTTATCGTTAACAAATTCGCTTAACCCGTCGTTAAGCTTGTCGCCGCGTTCGACCAACCAATCATCGTCGTTCGCATCGAGCGCTAAGGAAATCTTTCCGCCTTCCTTTAAATATTCCATCTCGATTGCCTTGGCAACCAATTCGTCAATAACAAGGTTTAAATTCTTCTTTTGGAAGCTGTAATCGGCAATTAACTGCTTGCCGTCCTCGTTAACGCCCTCAATTCCAACAACAATATCCTTGCAGTTAACGTCAATTCTAACCTGCGGGTTAATCGTCATATAAACCGAAGCGTATAATAAATTAGGAAGCAATAAAGCGGGAATAATAACCAAAAGAACACAAGCTGCGGCGATGGCGGAATATATCCATTTCGCACATGCCTTTTTTTCGTGTTGCTTTGGCGCGCAAAGCTCGAAAATTTCGGTTGCCGTTTGCCCAACCTCGTAATTAAGGTTGGCAACCTTTAAAAAGTTGCCCTGCTCGTCAAGCACTACCGCGTAAGCAAGGTGGCATTCCATAACAATATA
>JAZRTL010000188.1:0-1213 GCA_045652025.1 Eubacteriales bacterium | reverse complement strand
GGTCGGGTTATCATCGTCGTCCTGACGCTCGAGCTTTGAATAATCGATACTATCGGCATGGATTCTCGGTGGCGTACCCGTTTTAAAGCGAACGAGCTTAACGCCAATTCGTTCAAGCGCGCTAACCAAGCGGTTTGCGGGGAGAGTGTTATCGGGACCGGATTGATATGCCTCCTCGCCGACGATTATTCTGCCGCCGAGCGAAGTACCCGTAGCGATAACAACACACTTTGCAGGGTGGAACGCACCAAAGGAGGTAACAACGCCGCTAACGCCGTTTTCATCGGTGGTAATATTTATTATTTCGCATTGCTTTAGCACCAAATTTTCGGTATTTTCTACTACCTTTTTCATATAGTCGCGGTAGCGAACCCTATCCGCTTGCATTCTAAGCGAACGAACCGCGGGGCCCTTGGAAGCGTTTAGCATACGGCTTTGGAGCATAACCTCGTTAGCCGCCTTGCCCATCTCGCCGCCAAGCGCATCTATTTCGAAAACAAGGTGGCCCTTGCCCGTACCGCCGATAGAGGGGTTACAGGGCATATTGCCGACAAGGTCGAGCGTTAGGGTGAAAAGCGCGGTTTTAACACCCATACGGGCGCTTGCAAGAGCCGCCTCAAGACCCGCGTGTCCTGCACCTATAACGGCAACGTCAAAATTTTCGGAAGTATATTTTTGCATAATTTATCCTTTAATTACAAGCTTTTTAAACTTATTTGCCAACACAGAAATGGGAGAAGATTTCGTTAACGATATCCTCGCTAACCTGTCTTCCGTCCGCTTCGGCTATTGCGCCGAGCGCACGTTCGATATCCATCCCCGCGATATCCTGGGTAAACCCATCGAGCGCCTTTATTGCCGCACCGACCGCATCGGAAGCAAGCGCAACCGCGGCGGATTGACGGGCGTTTATAACAATTTCATCGTTTTCGCCAATCTCGCCCGCACCGAACATTTCGGCAATTACCGAAACGAGCTCCTCCAGCCCCTCTCCGTTAAGGGCGCTCATATTAACCGTGCGCTTAAAAGGAAGGTCAAAGCTGCAAGAGGAAATGTCGGTTTTATTAAGAAGGCAAACCGTGTTTTCTTCCTTGCCCGAAGCGATAATAGCTTCTATAAGTGTTTTATCGTTTTCATCAAGTGCACGAGAGGTATCGAACACAGCAAGCACGAGAGAAGCTTCCTCGATAGCTTTTTTGCTCTTTTCTATGCC
>JAZRTL010000187.1:0-2862 GCA_045652025.1 Eubacteriales bacterium | reverse complement strand
GGTGCTTTTTATTTCCTCGCTCGGATCATCCCACCCGTATTGGGTTACGGTTTCGATTTCGTAAACGAGGTAACTTTCATACTCCCCGCGGCAATCCTCGGCGTATCCAACGAGGGCAACGGCGGTGATTTTCTCGCCCTTGTACTCGCTGCCAACAACGGGCTCGCTCTCAACGATGCTTACACGGCGTTTGCCGATATTAAAAGTGCCCGTGCCATAATTATTAGTGATTTGGTAAGTTTCCATATTTAACTCCTTTGGGCGGTTTAACCGCCGCCCTCGGTTTAATTGCTTGCAATCTATCATTTAATATCGGGCAATTGCATCGCCTCTTGCTCCGCCTTTGTTAGTGCCTCCATTTCGCCGTGCCACGATCTATAATTCCAATCTAAATAATCGCATAAGCTCTTGGTAAGCTCCTTTGCCGATTTCCCGAGCCTTACGGGGATTGCGGTATATGATCCGTCCATATTAGGGTAATGCTCCCATATAAAATAACCGTCTTTATCCGCATAAATTGTTTGCTCATCAATAACGGCAACCTTGTTATAATCCGTGTGCGCCGTTTTCATTTTGTAAGTTTCCATATCAACCTCCTTATTTATTTTTGGTACCTCCCCGATATCGGGGAACGCTCACCGCCTAAAC
Source organism: Eubacteriales bacterium (assembly GCA_045652025.1). Lineage (GTDB taxonomy): Bacteria > Bacillota > Clostridia > Oscillospirales > CAG-382 > Coliplasma. The sequence continues at coordinate 2,214 of JAZRTL010000187.1, read as the reverse complement.
CCTTTTTATCCTCGCGGTGTCGAGGTGGTAAGGGGCTTGCGCCCCGCCCTGCTTATTTACTTATTTTGATATATTCCGCAACAAGCTCCATATTTTCGTAAATTGCAAAAACCTTTAAAAGATTAGGTTTAACTCCTGTAAAATACTCGTCAAGCGTTTCCACTTTGTAAATTTGCTCTAACATTTCGCACTTTTCATTGTTCCAAGCTTTTACTAAAATTTCTATCATTTTTAACTCCTTTGGGCGATTGCGCCCTTGCGTTTGATATATTCCATTATATACCCCGCAGGGTATAAAATCAACCATATTATGGTAAAAGAAAAGTAAATAAAATGTAAAAGAGTAAAAAAGAAAAGCCCTTGCGATTTCTCACAAGAGCCTTTCCAAATAAAATAAAAGGGTTAGGATATGGTTAAATTAATAAAGCCCCGCCTTGCTTATTGCGATGATGCCGCGGGTATTTTGCCCCGCCGCCGTAATCGGCAAGGTGGTTATCGTATCCGTAAAGGAGCAAAGCGCGCTTTGCGTTAAGCAATTTATTGCAAAGCTTTGCACATAACCGCCGCGGGCAACCGTTGGGCAATTCATCCCGTAAGTAATCGCCACGGCGTTTGTTTGTGCACTATTTACATAAACAACGCTCGAATGTTGCCCCGTGGGCGCATAGCAAAGATGCTCGCCGCCAAATACTCGCAATAAGCCTCCCGAAAGTACATTAAATATATAAGCATCGTTTGCGGTGGTTGTAAGCGAGCAACGGCAATTTTTAAAGGTGCCGCCGCGGGATATATAACCGCCCGCCGCGGTAATCCAAAAGCGGCAATTTTCGCAATAATTAACCGTGGTTGCCGAGGTTGAAAACATATAAATATGCGCATTTGAGCCATTTGCAACGATATTGCAATTTTTAATATGCGTGAGCATACCAAAGAAAACAATATAATATTTATCATCCTCGCCTTGTGGCAAGGTAATTTGCGAGCAATTGCCGAAATCAAGGTAAACGCGCCTTGTGGTTGCGCTGCCAAGCCCTGCATCAAACCAAACATAAGGCGATGCGCTTGTACCCGAGCCTTTAATCGGTGCGGTTGCTCCAAATTGCCCGTAAATCTTAATTGTCATATCCTCATAAAGTGAGGAGGAGCCCGTTAAGAAAGCATTTACAAGCTCGGATAATTTAACATTATCATTTACGCCGTTGCAAATATATGCATATTCATTTGATTTTTGCATACCCAATACCATTGCTTGGAGCTCCAAGTATTGATCCAACGCCGTGCCCAAGCCCTCGCCGTCAATGGTTTTTTCAACAACCACAAGCACCTCGGTATTTGCCACTTTTGAGGATTTAAAAGTAATGGTATTTTTATTAGTTACCGTGTAATTTTCCTCTTTTTCGCGTATGCCGTTTGTGTAAACGCTCAAAAGGTCGGCTCCCGTCCAACCATAGGTGGGGATATTAAAGGTAACAACGGTGCCCGCCGAGGGCATAATAATGCTATCCTCGTACCTTAAAACGATTGCATCGTAATAATCCTCATATCCCTTTGCAGCTACGAGCCACGGGCAATAGCCCAAGGCGGTGCCGCTTGCGGTGGTTACCGAGCTTTCCTTATCGCCTCTTAAATCGGTTATATCGCCCGCATTTATTGCGGTTGCATTGGGTTGTACGGTGATTTTTGCCAAAGCTAAATCGTAATAAACCGCGTTGCGCCTTATTGCAGGGATGCTATTGCCCGTGCCCGTGATATAAACAAGGCTTGTTTTACGCACCGCTTGGCTCTTATCAAATCTTAAAACAACAAGATCAACGCGAGGCGTTGCGCCCGTTGGTGCCGTTGGTACGGTAAAAATTTTTGAGGCATCGTTTACATAAGGCTTGCCATTGATAACCGCGCGCCCTGCTGCAACCTCAACAAACATACCGCTTGCGGGTAATACCTTTAATGCGGTATCGGTTTTTATCACGCCCGTGGTAAGCACGGTTGCAAGCCAATCGCTTAAATCGTCCGCGTTATAATTCCTATCGTACCCCGTTATCTCGTTTTCATCGGGGAGTGCGTTGTAAAATAATGATTTTTCCACCTCTTAACCTCCTTAATTGCCGTATTGTATTTTTTCCTCGTAAGTGCTTGCGGTTTGGTTTACCGTCCATTTAAGCACTCGCGGTAATATGTATGCGCCAATGCGGTTATCCTGCACTCGCACAATAT
>JAZRTL010000186.1:0-1291 GCA_045652025.1 Eubacteriales bacterium | reverse complement strand
CCTTTAACGATGTAATTGACGATGTCTATGCAAACCTCGGCGCAATCTCCGCTCCCTCAAACGGCGGCGAGATCGATAAATCGCTCTATAAGGTTAACGTTGCTAACAAAAAGCGCTATACCTTTAACGCGAATCCATATAACAAATATACCGATGATGGCACAATGCTAACCGATGGCTCCTATTCGGGTATGTACGAAAACGAAGGATGGGTTGGCTTTACGGGCGGTAAGGATGCTGTTCTTAGAATCGACCTTGGCGAGGTAGTTACCGATATCGCAGGTATCGAGGCATATTTCTACGTTAACCCCTCGATTAATATCCAGCTTCCTACCTCTCTTAAGGTGGTTGCGGTTGATGATCGCAATAACCGTACCGACCTCGGTATTCTCTACGGTAGCGAGATAAAGGAAAGAATGGCTTATACCTTTACACTTCCTTTCAAAACCACCGTTAGCGCAAAATATATCGAAATTACCGCTACAACGCTCGCGGATATGGCGTATTTGGTAGAGGAATTCGTTGTATATTCCTATCGTTCTCAACCCGGTAACACCTTGTATCCTTACGTAGAAATCGAAGCTGGCGAAGCGAGCGAAAAGCCCGAAGCAAGCGACGTTTATAAGGATATCATTTATAGAAAAATCCAACAAATCTATACCCTAAGCGGTACTGTTGATGCAAATAACGGCAACAACTCTCCCGTTAACCTTAACGTTCTTACCGACGGCGTTTTCTCGGGTAATCTCGATATCCATAACGGTAAGTTCTTTAAGTTCAACTTCGGCGAAAGAAGACACGTTATCTACGATTTGCAATATCTTATGTCTGCCGATAAATTTACCGCAAGCTTCTGCCATGAGCCGAGCTGGGGTGTATATTCGCCTACTACCGTAACCGTAACCCTTTCTGATAACGGTATCGATTGGTACACAATCGGCGATATCGAAATGAAGGAAAGCAATATCAAGGGCGTAAACAAGGGCGAGCTTAAGGTAAATAAAAAGCTCAACACCCGCTACGTTGTATTCTCCTTCGATGTAAATAGCTGGGCGGGATGCGACGAGCTTCAAATGTTCGGTACCGAATCCACCGCTGGCGGTACATCTCTTAAAAACTCCGGCTATCCTACCGTTGATGATAAGAGCGATGAGGTTGGCCGTATCGAGCCCTCCGAGGATCTTTTGGACGGCGCAAAGGACCTTTGCCTCCTTTATCATAATTCCTCTATCTCCGGCTATAAAACAAGCGACCTTATTCCTTACGTTGGCTACGTAGATAGCGAGGGCAA
>JAZRTL010000185.1:0-2964 GCA_045652025.1 Eubacteriales bacterium | reverse complement strand
ACGCTCATACAGAACGAAGCGATATTACCGATTAAGGTAGCTATTGCGGCACCCTTAACGCCAAGCTCGGGAAACACCCAAATACCGTTAATGAGTAACGCGTTGAAGATAATATTGGTAACGTTCGCAACAACGTTGGTTCGCATTGAGATTTTAGTATTTCCGCTACCGCGCTGTGCGCCGTTAATTATCATACCGAAGGACGTGAAAATCAGTCCTATCATTGTAATTTGGAAATACATCGTCGCATCGGCAAGCGTATCTTCGTTAGCTCCCGAAAGACGTATTAGAAAATCGGCGTTGTAAACCGCAAGTCCACACAAAACAACAGCCAAGACCGCTATAAGCCCAAGCGATTGCATTAGGCAAGCGTTTGCGCCTTCGCGGTCGCCTTCGCCCTTTCTGCGCGATACTATTGCAGTTACCGCGATATTAAGGGCAAAGAACACCGAATAGAATATCATTCTCGGTTGGGTTGTAAGCCCAACGGCAGAAACGGCGTTGGTTCCGCAGTTCGACACCATCATCGTATCCACCATATTAACAAGACTCATTAATATGGATTCAACCATCGCGGGCCAAGCCATAAGCAAAAACGCCTTATAAAGTGAACGTGTATCGGGCAATTCACCGATCACGGTTAACTTGCGTGCCATTCCGCTCGCAGAAAAATAGTTTTTAAATATCATATATCCTACCACTTACTAGTTGTGGAATAATTTTTTAGATTGATATTGAGGTTCGCAGGTCAAATTTATGCCCAACTTCTTAAGAAGCTTTTCGTCAACCTGCGATAAAAGCACCGAAGAATGCATTTCGCATCCCGAAAGCTTTTTAAGCTGTTCAAGAGCAAGCTTAGCGTTATTATCTGTAACCGCACAAACCGAAAGCGCAATTAGTATTTCATCGGTATGCAAGCGGGGGTTTTGGTTACCCAAAAGCTCGGTTTTTAGAGTTTGGATAGGGCCGATAACCTCGGGAGAGATTAGATAAGTATTTTCGTTGATACCCGCAAGCTTCTTAAGCGCGTTAAGCAGCATTGCGCTGGATGCACCAAGCAAATCACTTGTTTTACCCGTTGCGATTTCGCCATTAGGCAATTCTATTGCGGCAGCGGGCCCCTTAGTTTCTGCAGCGCGCTTATTAGCCGCATCAACAACCGCCCTATCATCGACCGAAATACCGCATTGGTTCATAAGAATTTCGATTTTATAAACAGCAGAATCCTCGCCTACGCCCTTTCTTTGTTGGCAAAGGGCTTCGTAATAACGTCTTATAATCTCCTGCTTAGCGGCATCTCTGCAGACGTCATCATCACAAATAGCATTACCTGCCATATTAACACCCATATCCGTAGGTGATTTATACGGCGATTCACCATAAATTCTATGGAACATCGCGTTTAATACAGGGAAAATTTCCACGTCGCGATTATAGTTAACAGTCTTAACACCGTACGCTTCTAAATGGAACGGGTCGATACAGTTAAGGTCGTCGAGGTCTGCCGTTGCCGCCTCGTATGCGATATTAACGGGATGGTTAAGCGGTATATTCCAAATCGGGAAGGTTTCGAACTTTGCATAACCCGCCTTTATACCGCGCTTTAGCTCGTGGTAAAGCTGGGAAAGGCAGGTAGCCATTTTACCGCTACCGGGACCGGGGGCGGTAATAACAACAAGGCGTTTACTAGTTTGAATATATTCGTTTCTGCCAAAGCCCTGATCGCTAACAATATGCTTTACGTTAGAAGGATATCCTTCGATATTATAGTGTCTGTATGTAGTAACGCCCAACTTTTTAAGACGCTTTCTAAACGCATCAACCGAGGGCTGACTGTTATATTGTGTCAAAACCACACTACCAACGTAAAGACCGCAAGCGCGAAAAGCATCGATAAGGCGCAAAACGTCTTGGTCGTAGGTAATACCAAGGTCGCCGCGAACCTTATTCTTTTCAATATCCTTACTGTTGATTACAATAACGATTTCCGCCTCGTCCTTTAAGGCGGTAAGCATATCTATTTTAATTCCCGGCTTAAATCCCGGCAAAACGCGAGAAGCGTGGTAATCGTCAAAAAGCTTGCCGCCAAACTCCAAATAAAGCTTGCCACCAAACTGGTCGATACGCTCGCGGATATGTTTTGTTTGTAATTCGACGTATTTTTCGCAATCGAAGCCCTGTTTGTTCATAATACCCTCTATGTGTTAATGATATTTAAAATTTAATGTCGAGAAGCGTAGAAACCACTTCTCTGCCGGTTGTTAAAAGTTTTTCTTTGCTTTGATGACCGCTCGAAACGAGAACGCAATCCGAACCGACGAAGGATGCAACCTCGCTATCGTGGACCAAATCGCCCACAAAAACGGCTTTTTTAGCGTTAATATTGTTATTAACCATATACTCGCGCGTTCTTTCGGCTTTACTGCCCGCATAAAAATCGGTAGCGCCGAGTATTGCGGTGAAATATTTATCGATCCCGTGCCTTTTAAGGTGCGGAAGTATCATTTCCTCACGGCTCGAGGTGAAAATATATTGCTTTATACCCTGTAAGTACAAGCTTTCCAAAAGCTCGCACGCTCCTTCTGCAAGCGGGTCATCACCCAAAAAGCCACCGCACAAGCGATGGAACTCGACAGATATATCGCTAAAATTCTCTTTTGACATATCCATAACCCTTTCATAGAATCGAGTTATCGGAACATCTACATATTCGCGGTATTGGTCGAAGGTTATCGGGCAAAGATTACGCGCCCGAAGCATTTCGTTAACCGCAAGAAAGGACGGTCTTGCATCGTTAAACAAGGTACCGTTCCAATCCCAAAATACATATTCATATTTCACCATAAATCACCAAATAATAATATAGCATATATATTATATTTTTTCAACTGTTTTATGTTCGGCAAAAGGACTAATTTTTACCCCTTGAATTATACAGAAAAATCAAAACGCTCCGCATATGCG
>JAZRTL010000184.1:0-6573 GCA_045652025.1 Eubacteriales bacterium | reverse complement strand
CTTGCTTTGTTTCCTCGCTGTAATATTTAACGGGAGTAGGAATATCACCCGTAAAAATCTCGGGTAGGTCGTGATATATCGCCTTTACGGTAATACGATCGCAATCATAGGACTTACCGAACTTTTCGTTTCCGATAAGCGCAAGAGAATGGGCAAGAAAGCCAACCTCTAATGAATGGGTGGATAAATGGTCAGGAATAAGAGAATTCATAATTCCCCAACGCTTTATATGCTTCATTCTAAAAAGCATTGCAAAAAAACCGTTATTCACATTTACCTCCCAAATTAATTATTAATTATATATTATCATATATAAACATTTTTTCAAGTGTTTTTTTAATTTTTTTCTCATATTCGATTAAAGTAGATATTAAATATTGAAAATTAATTTAAAACTGTTATAATGAAGGTGTGTTGTATGACATTTCATAAAATCCAAGCACTCGGTAACGATTTTATCGTTTTTGGCAGTCCTTCACAGAAAACCTTGCCAAAAGCCGAGCTAATACAAAAATTATGCGATAGGCATTACGGCATCGGTGCGGATTCGGTGATTTTTATTTCCGAATCGAATATCGGCGATTATTTTATGCACATATATAACCCGGATGGGTTCGAAGCCGAAATTTGCGGAAACGCGCTTAGGTGCTCGGCTAAATACGTTCTTTCTTGCGGATATTTTAATAAAAAGAGCTTGATTGCCGAAACAAAATCCGGCACCAGAAAAATCAGCGTTGAAAACGATTATTTTAAAACAGAAATCGGCAAACCGAAAATAATCAATACAGGCGAGCTTTTCGTTTCGGGAGTATCACTTCCCTACACCTCGGTTTCGCTAGGTAATCCGCATTGCGTTATCTTTTTAACCTACGGGCTTGATAACGAAATTTTTGCCCATTACGGCAAGGAAATTGAATCACACCCGTTATTCCCGAACAAAACCAACGTTGAATTTGCTTGTGTTACCGATAATAATCGCATCGTTATGAGAGTTTGGGAGCGCGGTATTGGAGAAACGCTCTCATGCTCAACGGGCAGTTGTGCTTGTGTTGCGGCGGCGCAATATAACGGAATTTGCGGTAATAACGTTCAGGTTTACCAACAAGGCGGTATTATCGAGGTCGAAACCGCCGAAGACGGTAATATGTATATAAGCGGCCTATGCAAAACTGTATTTAAAGGCAGCTTTATTAACGATAAATAACTTTAGGAGCAGAATATGAAGCTTTCCGAAATTTTAACAAACATTGAATTCGTTTGTAATAACTATAATTCGAACGTAGAATTAGAAGATATTGTTTACGATTCCAGAGCCGCAAGAGAAAACACGATTTTCGTTTGTATTAAGGGCTACGTTCGCGATTCGCATGATTTGGCGACGGAGGTTTATAACAACGGCACACGCGTTTTTGCGGTTGAAAGTGATGTTTCACTTCCTGACGATGCTATTATTATTAAGGTCGAAGACACCCGCGCCTTTTTAGCCGTTGCAAGCGCCAATCTTTTTGGACATCCCGCCGAAAAGATGAACACCATTGCAATTACCGGCACAAAAGGAAAAACAAGCGTTTCGTTTATGCTAAAGAGCATTTACGAAAGCGCCGGACACAAGGTCGGAGTTATTGGCTCTACCGGCGTTTATATTGGCGATGAATTTTTTGAAACCGCAAATTCTACACCGGAATCTTATATTTTGCATCAATATTATAGAAAGATGCTCGATGAGGGTTGCGACGTTGCAATTATCGAAGCAACGTCCCAAGGATTTAAGCTAAAGCGTACCCACGGTATCCATTTTAATAAAGGTATATTTACAAACCTATCCCCTGACCATATCGGCGATAGAGAGCACAAGGATTTTGACGAATACCTTGAATGCAAAAAGATGATTTTTAATCAATGCGATACCGTTATTGTTAACTCCGATAGCGACCATATCGAACGTATCGTTGAAGGCGCAAATTCAGATATTATTTATATCGGAAGCTCCGAAAAATCAACCTTTAAATATAATAACGGCAAATTCTCGGTTGGCAAAAACAAGCTTATTACCGAATTCACTTGCGAAGAAAACGGTGTATTTAACGAAATAGAGCTAAATACCCCCGGACATTTCTCTCTTTCCAACGCTACATTGGCTATCGCTTGCGCACGATTTGACGGAATTAATTACGAATCTATAAAAAGCGGGCTGTCAAGCGCATTTGTTAAAGGAAGAATGGAAATCGTTCCCTTAAATAAAGAATATACCGTTATTATTGACTTTGCACACAACGAATTTAGTGTAAAAAACCTATTCGATACAATTAAATTATATAACCCCTCGCATATCATCTCCGTTTTTGGTTGCGGCGGAAACAGAAGCAAGCTTAGAAGATACGGTATGGGCGAGGTTATCGGCGCAAATTCCGACCTTTCGATTATAACGTCCGATAATTCGCGTTTTGAAAAGGTAGAGGACATTATTAACGATATACTTATCGGTATGCACAAGACAAACGGTAAATATATAATTATTCCCGAGCGCAGAAAGGCAATAAAAGAAGCCCTCCGCAAAGCAACAGAGGGCGATATAATTCTCCTTATAGGTAAAGGACACGAAATGTACGAGGAAATCGAAGGAGTTCAATATCCTTTCGATGAACGCGAGGTTGTTTTTACTTCCCTTCGCGAACTTGAGCAACAAGTCGATTAATTAAAAATCCTTTAGCCGAGAAATTATTTTCATATTCGGTTTTAATATTATCAACAGAGAACACGGGGTCGCTATGTAGGTCGAAGCAAACTTCGCTTACGGTGAACCCGTTTTCTGTTAAGCTTTCGAGCGAATAATCGAACAAGCCTTTATTATCCGTTTTAAATATAATCCTTCCGCCAGGTGCTAAAATCTTCTTATAACGCTCAAGGAACAACGGACTTGTTAAACGGCGTTTTGCGTTACGCTTTTTAGGCCAAGGGTCAGAAAAGTTTAAATACAATCTGCTAACGCTACCTGCGGGAATTACGTCGGCGATGGTTTCGGCGTTAGCGTGTAAAAAGCGAACGTTTTTGCAATCTTCCCTATTTGCCTTTTCCATTGCCATCATCAATACATCGGGCACAAGCTCTACAGCCAAAAGCTTTTTATTTGGGTATTGCTTCGATAAACCGGTAATAAACGCGCCTTTTCCGCAGCCGATTTCCAAAAACAAATCTTCGCAATTCTCATAAGAAGAATCTATCATCGCAACTCCGTTATCATCCAACGGGATAAAAAGGTCTTTAACTACGTCCATCCTTTTGTCGCGATTTTTCTTAGGTCTCATTCTCATAACGTTACCTCAAAAATTATAATTTAAATAAATATTTCAATAATATAATACCAAAAATTTCTATAATGTCAATGACATATTATCCTAATACTTGCACAAAATATTCGCGAGGAGGATGAAATATGATACTTGACAGAATTGCACTATTCCTTGTAATCATCGGCGCAGTCAACTGGGGATCTATTGGTCTTTTTAAGTTCGACATCGTCGCTTGGATATTCGGCGGGCAAGGCGACATTGTTAGCAGAATTATATATACACTTGTCGCAATAAGCGGTATTTGGTTGATAAGTCTTTTCTTCAGAGAACGCGAAGCAGCTACCGCAATCGAATAATTTTACCTTTAAAATACCGTTCTTAACGAGCGGTATTTTCCTTTTATAATGTCAAAAACGATCTTCGATTTATGTTCAATATGTACAAAAACTAAAGTTTGACTTTTATATTAAAATATGGTATAAAAGCATTAAAGATTCGTTTGGAGGGCTTAATGAGCATTATCGTTTGCGATGGCGTTTCGGTTTCGTATGGCGCCGACGTTATTTTAAAGCAAATAGATTTTTCGGTTAACGAAAACGATAAGGTGGGTATTATCGGCGTAAACGGCGCAGGAAAGTCCACCCTTTTTTCTGTTATTCGAAACAAGCTCGAGCCTTCTGCCGGCGACGTTTTTATTTCCGCGGATGCAAAGGTGGGTTGCCTTGAACAAATTAACGATTCTTATAGGTTCGATTGCTCTGTTTACAAAGCGGCTGTAACCGCGTTTGACCATTTAATCGCTCTCGAAGAACGGCTTAACGATTTACGCGTTCGTTTGGAATCGGGCGATGAAACTATTATTAACGCTTTCGTTACAACCAACGAGCAGTTTATGGCACTCGGCGGAAACGAATATAAAAGCAAAACGAAATCAATGCTTTTAAAGTTTGGATTTTCCGAAGATGATTTAGAAAAAAGCGCCGATATGCTTAGCGGCGGTCAAAAAACGAAGCTTTTGTTAGTTAAGCTTTTACTTAGCGACCCCGATATTATGCTTTTGGACGAACCGACCAACCACCTCGATACAAAAGCTTGCGAATGGTTAGAAAACTACATCCTTTCTTCCAAAAAGACGTTTTTAATCATTTCCCACGATAGATATTTTCTCGATAAGGTTACAAACAAAACCTTGGAAATATCCCACGGTGTTTCTGAAATGTACGTTGGCAATTATTCTACGTTTCGAGAAAAGAAAAAGGCGTTGGACGAAGCAAAGCTAAAGCATTACGAGCTTCAACAAAAGGAAATCGAGCGTTTAGAGGCGTTTATTGAAAACCAACGCAAATGGAATCGCGAAAAGAACATTATCGCCGCGGAGAGTAGGCAAAAAACCATCGATAAGATGGTTAAGCTCGAAAAGCCCAAGGAGAAAGAAAAGGGCATTGCTTTTTCGATCGCACATTCCGGATCTGCAAGTAAAGACGTTCTTTCCGTCCATTCGCTTTCGATGGCATTCGGTAGCAAAAAGCTATTTTCCAATCTCTCTTTTGAACTAAAAAAAGGCGAGCGTTTATTTGTTATCGGTCCTAACGGCTCGGGCAAATCCACGCTTATGAAAATACTTTCAGGACAAATTAAACAAACCGACGGTATATTCGAATTCGGATATAACCAAACGATCGGATATTACGATCAGGAACAACAGCTACTCGATAACAAAAACAACGTTATTGACGAGATTTGGTCGGTTTATGCAGATAAAACAAACACCGAAATACGCTCTATGCTCGCAAAGTTCGGCTTTAGAGGCGACGACGTGTTTAAAAGCGTATCGGTTCTTAGCGGTGGCGAGCGCGCAAGACTTTCAATAGCAAAAATGGTCGCTTGTGGCGTTAGCTTGTTGATTTTGGATGAACCTACAAACCACTTGGATATTGATTCCCGCGAGATGCTCGAGAGTGCTTTGTTTGAATATGACGGTACTATTATCGCCGTTTCGCACGATAGATATTTTATCAAAAACCTTTCTACCGCAATACTTGAAATCGATATAGATGGCTTTGATAACGGATATTGCTATTCAAAGCTCGGTTACGATGATTACGTTTCAAAGCGCGTCAAGAGGAGTTTAACCGCGCCCCAACAGCAATCAGGCGCAGGAAAAGCGGATTTCGAAGAAGCTAAGCAAAGGAAAAACCAGCTCCGCAACGCTAAAAACAAATATGCTTCCGTTGAAAAAGAAATTTCAAACCAAGAACAGATTTTAGCCGAAATACGCGAAAAAGCCAATGACGAAGCTATTTTAAGCGATTACGTTGCTCTTAATGCGCTTTTTGAGGAAGAAAAATCAACTCTAAACAAAATCGATGAGCTTTATCAGGAGCTTGAAGCGTTAGAAAACTATATTTCCGAAAACGAAGAATAACAAAACCTTTCTCACCATATAATCTACCAAATGAATATTTGGGAGAGAATGTTATGTTTGTTTATACCTTAAAGGCATCGGGTCTTAAGTTTTTTACGGTAATTGCAGTTTGCGTTGCGATTTTAACGACCGCTATCGGCGTTTTGCCAACGATTAGCGTATCTGCTGACGTTGCAAGCGTTATGACAGATTTTAAAAACATTTCAAGCGAAGAGGATATCGTTAATTTTCTTTCGCAATTCGGTTACGAGGCAGAACCCGTTCCGGTTAATACGTTTGATTTTCAAATCCCCGAAAGCTTTAATACAATCTACGAGCAATACAACGAAATCCAACGTTCCCAAGGGCTTAACCTTAAGCGATATGCGGGAAAAGACGCTACCGCTTACGTTTTTAAGCTTAAAAACTATGAATATGAGGGCGAAGTATTTGCTACCGTGATTGTTAGAAACAACCGTGTAATAGGCGGTGATGTTTGTTCAAAAGATGGCGATGGCTTTGTACACGGGTTTATGAAATTTTGATAACTTATGCAAAATGAATAAACAAAAGCGCAAAATTTTGGGCATTTAATCACTTCCATTATTGAATAATTTTTGATATTATTGTAGTGATAGTAATGAGGCATATCCTCATATGGAGGTAACAAATGGCAAGTGTATTGTTTAAACACATTTACAAAAGATTCCCCGGCGGCGTAACCGCGGTTTCCGACTTTACCCTTGATATCAAGGATAAGGAATTCGTAATTTTCGTTGGTCCTTCCGGTTGTGGTAAGTCTACAACACTTCGTATGATGGCAGGTCTTGAGGAGATCACAGAGGGTGAGCTCTTCATCGGCGACAGACTCGTAAACGA
>JAZRTL010000183.1:0-1756 GCA_045652025.1 Eubacteriales bacterium | reverse complement strand
GTTTGTGTCCAACCATATCTTCAACTACATATACCGGAACGTGCTTCTTACCGTCGTGAACGGCAATTGTGTGTCCAACGAATTCAGGGAAGATTGTGGAAGCACGGGACCATGTTTTGATTACTCTTTTTTCACCCTTGCTGTTCATATCAGCGATTCTTGCATAAAGCTTCGCTTCGACAAAAGGGCCTTTTTTAACACTTCTGCTCACAGTTATATATCCTCCTCTTATCTGTCATTTCTTCTCTTAACGATAAACTTGTTGGTCCGAGCCTTCTTGTTTCTCGTCTTGTAGCCGAGAGCGGGCTTACCCCAAGGGGTAACAGGACCGGGACGACCGATAGGCGAACGGCCTTCACCACCACCGTGAGGGTGGTCGCAGGGGTTCATTACAGAACCACGAACGGTAGGACGAATACCCATGTGTCTCTTCTTACCTGCTTTACCGATCTTAATGTTTTCATGTTCGAGGTTGCCAACCTGACCGATTGTTGCACGGCAGTCAAGACGAACCAAGCGAACTTCGCCGGAAGGAAGTCTTACCTGTGCCATACCGTTTTCTTTAGCCATAAGCTGAGCAGCAGCACCAGCGGAACGAACCATTTGTGCGCCACGGCCGGGATAAAGCTCGATAGAATGGATTATGGTACCAACAGGAATTGCGCTGATGGGAAGAACGTTACCGGGCTTGATGTCGGCATGTTCACCCGAGTAGAGAAGAGTGCCAACGGTAACTCCATCAGGAGCGAGAGCGTAGCTCTTCTTGCCGTTTTCATCTTCAAGAAGCATAATGTAAGCGGTACGGTTAGGATCGTATTCGATACCGATAACCTTGTTTGCTTGGTTAGTGTATGCACGCTTGAAGTCGATAATTCTGTACTTTCTCTTGTTACCGCCGCCGTGGTGACGAACAGTAATTCTACCCGTATTGTTTCTACCTGCGTTCTTCTTGAGAACGGTTACGAGAGACTTTTCGGGGGATTTCTTTGTAATCTCCGCAAAAGAGGGAGTAGTCATATTTCTGCGGGACGGGGTTGTAGGTTTATATGTCTTTACAGCCATTTCTACTTTCTCTCCTCTCTTACATTAAGCTATCGAAGAACTCGATAGTCTTCGAATCAGCGGTAAGCTTAACGATTGCCTTCTTCCATTCGGAAGTCTTGCCAACGTGGTAGCCAACGCGCTTGGTCTTTCTCTTCATGGTGATGGTGAATACCTTTTCAACCTCAACACCGAAGATTTCTTCAACTGCCTTCTTGATTTCTACCTTATTTGCAGAAGCAGGAACCTTGAAGGTGTATTTCTTATCTGCCATGTTCTTGATGGAAGCTTCGGTGATAACGGGTTCTCTGATAATATCGTAAACAGATTTCATTACGCGTATACCTCCTCAAGTTTAGCAAGTGCATCCTTGGAGATAACCATGTTATCATACTTAAGGATGTCATAAACGTTAATAGTGTTAACAGGTGCAGTGATTACACCAGGGATGTTAGCTGCAGAGCCAACGATGAATTCGTTAACGTCGGTAGTTACGATCATCGCCTTGCCTTCAACGTTGATAGCTTTAAGGAAGTTGATCATATTCTTGGTCTTGTAGGAATCGAGTGCGATATTGTCAACGACAATCAATTCATTCGAAACTACTTTAGAGGTAAGAGCCGAGAACAAAGCAACCTGCTTAAGCTTCTTATTGATGCTTACGCGATAGCTTCTGGGCTTAGGACCGAGAGCGATACCGCCGTGAGTCCACTGA
>JAZRTL010000182.1:0-1376 GCA_045652025.1 Eubacteriales bacterium | reverse complement strand
CTTTAAGACGCTCGGTAAATGCGTGTTTGCCCGAGTGCTTTCCGAGAACCATCTGATTGGTCTGAATTCCGACCGATTCGGGAGTCATAATCTCGTAGGTTGACTTGTTGGCAAGAACACCGTGCTGATGAATACCCGATTCGTGAGCAAAGGCATTTGCGCCAACGATAGGCTTATTATTTGCGGCAGACTGACCGATGATGTTATATACAAGCTTACTTGTACGGTAAATCTGCTTGGTATCGATTCGGGGAAGCTCGCCATAGAGGTCGGGGCGGGTATGCATAGCCATTACAACCTCTTCGAGGGAGGTATTACCTGCACGTTCGCCAAGTCCGTTTACGGTACATTCGATCTGTAAAGCACCGCCGAGAACACCGCCAAGCGCGTTTGCTACCGCCATACCAAGGTCGTTATGGTAGTGAACCGAGAACTCAACCTTATCGTTGTCGGGAACATTCTTAATAAGATACTCGATCATAGCGCGCATTTCGTTGGGGGTTGTGTAACCAACGGTATCGGGAATATTAAGCACCTTAGCGCCGCTCTTAATTGCGGCATCGCAAACGCGAACGAGGAAGTCGGGATCGCTACGCATTGCGTCCTCGCAGGAAAACTCGATGTTAGAGGTATATTTTGCGGCGTGTTTAACCATAGCCGAGGTGCGCTCGATAACCTGCTCGGGAGTCATTTTAAGTTTATACTCCATATGAACGGGGCTTGTAGCGATGAAGGTATGGATGCGGGGGTCAGCGGCATGCTTTACCGCATCCCAAGCGCAGTCGATATCCTTTTCAAGTGCGCGGGAAAGGGATGCAACACTACAGTTTTTAACAAGCTCGGCAATAGATTTAACCGATTCGAAATCTCCGGGAGAGGAGATTGCAAAGCCTGCTTCGATTATATCAACACCGAGACGCTCGAGCTGAGAAGCTACCTGAAGCTTTTCAGCCAGGTTCATACTACATCCGGGAGACTGTTCACCGTCGCGAAGGGTAGTATCAAAAATTTTGATTCTGCTCATACATTTTCTCCTATTCGATTATTGCGCCCTTATCGGCCGAGCTTACAAGCTTAGCATACTTCTTTAAATAGCCGGTAAGGTTTGTTTTTATTTTAAGGGTGGTTTCTTTTTTACGTTTTTCCATTTCTTCGTCGGAAATATCTACAGATACCGAGTAGTTAGGAATATCGACCGTAATAAGGTCGCCGTCCTTGACGTAGGCAATAGGTCCGCCGTCAACCGCCTCGGGAGAAGTATGTCCGATAGCGGCGCCTCGGGTAGCTCCTGAGAAACGTCCGTCGGTTATAAGGGCAACCTCTTTATCGAGACCCATTCCTGCGATAGCCGAGGTGGGAGAAAGCATTTCTCTCAT
>JAZRTL010000181.1:0-4183 GCA_045652025.1 Eubacteriales bacterium | reverse complement strand
AAAATGCAAATTGCGCGTAACCCATCGTAACGTCGATATGGTAAAACCTCTCGTTAATATAAACGACGTTCCAAATGTGCGATAATTGCCCGTCAAGCGTGCCCTCTACCAAAAAAGAGGGGATTTCCAAACGGTTCATAAACGCTTGGAACGCCTTTGCAATACCTTTGCAAACCGCGGTCTTATCTACAAGCGCTCCAAAAATCGTTTGGTCGTTTTCAAAATAACCGTAGCGAACGTTGTTAATTATCCAATCGTAAGCCGTTTTAATCTTTTCGGCTTCTATGCCAACAAAATTTTTCGTAACGGCATCAATTCGGCTAAAAAGCTCTCGCTCGGGGGCTTCGATTTGCTTGTATTTGGGCATAACGAGAACACCGCCGTTTGTACTCCCTCCGCTCCATTTGCCCTCGAACCAAAATAGGTTCGGGTTGTCGAGCATAACCGCCTTCATAACCCGCTTAATAAGGTCAACCGAGGCGTTTAAAACAAAGGATTCCTCGCGGTTTGAAATTTTATCGTATAAAAGCGAATATAACTCCGCTTCGTCGCTATCAAGACGGGATAAATAAAATTTAAATTCCATCCGAGCTCCTATTTTCTTTGTTTCTGTAAAGTAAATAGCGGTCGTTAAAATGTAAAGCGTTAAGCTCGCTGGGGGGCGGGCATTTTTCGGGCGTATCTAACGGAATCGGCTCAATGCAATCAATACCCTTGTTGTCAAGAGCGTATCGCCATTCCTTATCAACCCATTCGGATGCCCTCGCATTGCTCGACCAGAATAGATATAAAATATCGCGTTGCTCAATTTCGCTTTTCAAAACGTTTTCCCATTTTTCGCCGCTGCGAAGCATATCAATATCAAGGAAAATCTCCATATCGGGTCGCGCTTTTCTCATCCCTTGGATTGTCGCTGTAACAAGGTCAATATCTTGGCGCGCATAGGAAACAAAAGCCGAAAGCACGTCCTCCCTCAAAAGCGACATCTTTTGGTCCTTAACCGAGCGTGCCTTTGCAATAAACTTAAGCTTCGTTGCAATAACGTTGTTAAAATAAACGGTTGCAACAAAAAGAATTTGGCTTTTTGCAAAATCGCTCGGAACCTCTATCGGAAAATCGAAATTAAGGAATTTGCCAATCCACGCCTGCGTTCCCACGCAATCGGTAATTTTAACGTCGGGGGAATCTAACCTTATCGTAACAAAGGTCTTCGCCTTAAGCATAAGCGGGCTACCGACAACCTCTCTAACCTCGCTTTCCGCGCTTTGAATAATCTGGTCAACGACAGCGCGGTATTCTTCCTCGTAAAGAGTAATGTTAACCATCGTATATCTGCCCTTAATAAATTCCTTCGGCGCAAGGGCAGAGAATTGAACGGTGCTAATCTCAAGCGGCTTTGACACACTCTCCATACTGGGTCTTGTCCCCGCAGGGTTGGGCGTAATGGTAGGAATCTGCGCTCCGCACATAGGGCAAAATCTGGTGCTTGGTTGTAATTGGCTGCCGCAAGCGTAGCAGAATTTAGGAGATACGGTCGGAGTAGGGGTAACTTGCTGAGCGATAGGAGGAATCAGAATCTCTCTCGATGCATCGCTATAGTCAAAATCGCTTCTGTTATCGTCCTCTATAACACAGGTTGAGCACGCTTCGTCGGAATCAAAGTCGGAAACCCGCGGCGGCAAATAGTCGTCAGGTCCAAAGGGGTCATCGACGACTGTAGGCGAGGTGGGAGTAAAAGAATAATCAATATTTTCGATTTTGCTATAGTCAAATTCTTGTTTGCGAGTATCGCGTCCTACGCTCGTTTTCAAAATTTCCAAATCAATCTCCGCGCGGCGCTGCTGCGCGATTGGAGTACGCGTTGAAGCTGTCGGTACGGGGGATATCGGAACGGAAGCTTGGTAGGAAGCTTGCTTGGGGATATAGTAGCCGTTCTCGTCTTGACTTATTGAAAAGGATTGGGAAGGGCAAACTTGAGGGATTATTTTAATTCCTTCCGAAACAAATACTTCGTTTAACTTTGGTTTAAATTCGTTAACAGAATTTAAATGAATTGCTTTTCCGCAATCGCCGACAATATCATTTATAGTTTTGGAATTATATGTGTTGCCGATAGTTATGGCAATCTTATTTGCCGAATCAAACAAGGGGTTTTTCTTTAAAGAATCCAACGATTCGGAATAAGAAATATTGGTTATTCCGTTAGTGATAAAACAAATAATAGGGTTCTTATAGACACCTGCTTTAATAAATAGCTGTTTATCCGAAAGCGCGTTGTTGAGCGTATTAAATAGCTCGTTAAAATTGGCTTCCGAATCAATAACAAAGCGGGAGGTTGTAGCTTTGTACGGAGCAACTAACTGCTTGGTAACACAATTAGCATAAGACGAAAACTCGAAAATCGCCACCTCGATTTCGGCAAAAGAAAACGATTTGCAAGTTTCTATAATAGCAGTTGCCGTGAGTTCGAATTGGTCTTGCGAAACGCTATTGGATTTATCAATAACAAAAATTATCGGTGTGATACAAGGTACTAATTTCGGCTTTTTCTTCTTGAATTTGTCAAAAAAGTTCATAAAACCCCTCCAAAATTCTAAAATTTAAAGCATTATAAAACCTTAAAAACCTGCTCGGCAATGCTTTGCATACCCGCTCGGGTGGGATGCTCGGTGAGCTTTTCAACATCTTTGAGCAAAACCGTCTTTGCGCCGTAATGTTCGGAAGCGGTAATAAGCCCATTCGTGATAATTTCGTTAAGCTCGGAGTTGATAATGGTGATAATCTTGGCGCTCGGAAGCTTGTCGCTAAGAATTTTAAAGAAATAAGAAACCGCGGGAAGCACCGAAAATAAATCCTCGTGGCTCCAATCGGAAAACTTAAGCTCGCCAATCGGCGCACCGCACCAGCTGTCGTTGGTGCCGCCAAAAACAAATACGGTGTCTATTTTGTTTTCCTCAAAAAATCCTTGCTCGCAAAGCTGGTTAAACCTATAAATAAAGGAGGAACTCTTCGAGCAATCGGTGTTGCCGTAACCCGTGTATCCGATAGTAGAGCCCGACCAGCTGTTGTTTAATAAAAGTGTTGCATTCATCTTGGGGATTAATTGACCCCACCAGGTTTGGCTAACCTCCTCAACGTCGTTCTTGTCAACTCCGTTGGAATATCCGCCCGGGTAGTAATATGGTTCAAACCCTTCGGGAATATGCCCCTTAAACGTAGAATAACTGTCGCCGAAAATAATAACGTTGTTGCTCATAATTTGCCCTCGTGACTTTAACTATAATAGAATACGGTTTAGTAATTATGTATTTATCTGCATAAGGTGTTCGCGAAAAAATTCTTTGATCTTATTGTCGCGGTCGTCGCGATTTCGGAACAAATACAGCTTTCCGGATTTTAAAGAAGGCCAACAATCCGAATAGGTACATACCATATTTTGACCGTTATCGGATAAATTGTATAAATGAATCCCGTATCTGTGCTTGGGAGCTTCCGTAACTGACCTCGGATTGCTATATCTTCTTCCACAAACCGGGCATTTTTGAATATCTACGGTTTGTTCTTCTGTGGACGTAGCGCAATAAACTTCAACTACGTCTAAATCATTTCCGTCGCAAAGCTCGGATGTTTCGGTTCGCCAAGTGGTGCTCGGCTCAAGCGTGATTTTGATTTCTTTGCCATTTTGATCGGTAGTATAAAAATACTCGTCTTCTTTTTCGATACAAAGCGCCCCACTTGAACTTAAAACGAATAGTTCTCCGTTCGACGTAGCCGTATATCTATAATTTTTCGCCTTGAAAGTAAAGTCATTAAGATTTCTCGAAACGTAGGTTATTCCTGCGCTTAATTTTTCTATGCTTGCTTTTTGATCAAGAAGTGAGCTGTCGGGAATATGAACGTGATACCATGTTCCTTCCAAATGGAGTTTTCTTTTCTTTATCATTTCGAAAGCGAACTTTAAAATTCTATAAATAAGAAGATAGCCCAAAGCGAAAGCGATGGCACGTATAATTTCCGCCCAGATGCTATCGGGCAAGTATTTTTCTAATACAATACGATCTAAGCAGATGTATATAAGAATTTCAAAAGCAATAAATGTCCAACCGTGCACTTTTTCGATAGCATCGGCGGTGTGGTTTTTAATATCTTCTATTTTCTTGTGTTTCAACGTTTTTACCCTACA
>JAZRTL010000180.1:0-4522 GCA_045652025.1 Eubacteriales bacterium | reverse complement strand
CGGCAAGGAAACCGATTATTATTCCGACATATATTCTGTCGGCGTTATGTTTTACGAGGCGATAACCGGCGTTCTTCCCTTCACCGCCGAAACTCCTATGGAAATTGCGGTGATGCAGGTTAACGACGACCCCGTACATCCGAGAGATCTTGTTATTGACATACCGATAGGTGTTGCACAAATTATTCTTAAGGCGATGGAAAAATCGCCCGACGAGCGTTTCCAATCGGCACACGCTATGACGAAGGCGATCGAATGGGTTTTGAAATACCCCGACGTTATTTTTGCGGTTGATTCTTCCGCCGCAGAGGACAGCCCCACGGGCAGCAGCAGTGTTGTTTCAATCGATATGATTTCCACATCCGAGCTTGAGCCGTTCGAGGAAGACGCTCCTACCGAGGTTACACCTCCCAAAAAGGACCCTTCGACCGCGGTTACAAAGCCGAAGACCAAAAAGCAACCCAAGCCGCAAGGACAAAAGCCGAAGAAAAAGAAAAAGAAAAGAAGCAAATCGATGTTCCCGATAATTAGCGGTGTTTCCTTTGCGTTTCTTTTGGTTGCGGTAATTATTCTTATAACGGTTGGTGTTGGTGCTTTGCGCGACTTTTTAACACCCGTCGAAACACCCGAAGCGATTTACCCCGACCTTACAAAAGACGGTGTTTATTACACCGAGGAGCTTGTTAACAACCTTCTTAACGGTAAGGGCTACGGTGCTAAATTCGTTATTGACGAGGTTATTTACGATAGCCGCGACGACCTTGAAAACAACAAAATTATTATGACAGAGCCAAAGGGCGGCCATTCCAGCAAGCCCGGCTCGGACGGAAAGCTACACTTTTCGCAAATTACGGTTAACCGTTCCGAAAAGGTTGTTATCCCCAACGTTAACGGATATCCGAAAACCGCCGCAGAAACCGAGCTTACAAAGCTCGGCTTAAAGGTAGAGGTTCTTGAGATGCCCAACTACGATAATTTATATTACAACGCTAATCAGGTTATGGACATCTCCCCCGCTTACGGAACCGAGGTTAAGGTTGGCGATACGGTTGTTATTACCATTTGCAAGCGTGATGAGATTGACCACACCGCAAAGATGCCGAACCTTATCGGTATGACCCAGCTTGAAGCGATTAAGTTCGCCCAAACCTATGCACAATACACGCTTGTTTTCGAAGAGGTTCAAATCCCCGACGGCAACAACAGAGTTATTGAGCAAAGCGTTGAAGCAGGCACTATTAGCCCTACGGGAACGGTTGTAAACGTTAAAATAGGCGTTCCGCTTAAAAACTTTATTATGCCCAACCTTGATGGCTTAACCCCCGAGCAGATAGACGAAGCGATGGCGATTGCCGCGCCCGACGTAAGCATTAATATCGTTCACCACTATTTCTCGATGGACCAAAATATGGCACCTTATTTCGAGCCCGAAAGCGCGCCCATAACCAACCTTAACGATTATATTTCGTTGGTTGAGGTTTACGACGGAAAGCAGTTATTACTTTATGATTACAAGGGTGTTGCTACCTTCCAAAGCGTTGCACCCGACACAGAAACACCAAAGGATATAGAACGTATTGACGTTGTATTTATTACCTACTTCGAAAGAAACCAAGCACCCAATGTATCCGAACCCATCGAAGACGAGAACAGCTCCGCCGAAAACGGCGACACCCTCTTCCCCGATGAAGACGGCAACCAAGACGAAGCGGTGGTGGAACCTTGAGTATTGTCGAAAAGGAAGGTTTGGTGCTTTCCGCGTTAAACGGAAGGTACACGTTGGAGCACGACGGACAGATTATTATTTGTAGGTGCGGAACGAAAATCAGAAAAACCGATGGCAGAATACTTGCAGGCGACAGAGTTTTATTTAGGGACAACGGCGACGGTAACGGTTTTATTACCTCGCTCGTTCCCCGTAAGAATTCTCTAATTCGCCCGCCCCCTGCCAACATCGACCTTTTAGCGATGGTGGTTGCGCCAAAGGACCCCGCGCCTTACCTTTATAACCTTGATCTTTTATCGGTTATTGCCGAAAAGAACAACGTTGAATGTGCTATTATAATTACAAAAAGCGATTTGATGGATTGTTCTGAAATTAAAGAAATCTATTCCAAAACGCCCTTTAAGGTTATAGAAACAAGCTCTAAGGAGCAAATTGGAATAGAAAAGGTTAAGGAGCTTTTTAACAAAAAGGTTTGTGTTTTATGCGGTGCTTCAGGTGTTGGTAAATCGACCTTGATAAACAGCATTTACCCGCATTTGAAATTAGAAACCGGCGAGCTTTCGGAAAAGATTGCACGCGGCAAGAACACTACGCGAGTTACCGAGCTATTTCCGCTCGGAGAATCGACCTATCTTGCCGACACCCCCGGTTTTACCGCAGTTAACACCGAATTATATTGCTCTATTGACCACAAGGAGCTTTATACCCTATTCCCCGATTTTTTAGATTTCACCTGCGATTGCAGATATTCGGATTGCACCCACACGAAAGAGACCGATTGCGGTATTACGAAAGCAGTCGAAAACGGTCGTATTTCGAAAGAACGACACGAAAGTTACAAGAAGTTATACCTTGAGCTAAAAAGCGTTGACAGGTATAAATAAGGAGGATAACATGTTAAAAAAAGGAAAATTCATTGGATACGCTTCGTTAGCGAACACGATTACTTTATTCGGCTTGGCAATTTCGCTAACCGCTTGCTTCCTTGGCGCTAACGGCGATTTTAAGTTCGCTGTTTATTTGATGTTCTTCGCATGTATTTGCGATATGTTCGACGGCAGAATCGCAAGATTAAAAAGGCGTTCGGAGGACGAAACGTTCTACGGTATTCAGCTTGACAGTCTTTGTGATATCGTTAGCTTTGGTGTTACGCCCTGCTTCTTGGCTTACTCCTTTGGCTTTAACGGTGTGCTTGACGTTATTATTTATTTAATCTTTGTTATTTGCGGTGCTACGCGCCTTGCTTATTTTAACACCTTGGCGAATTCCAAGCCCGAGCTTGCAAAGAAGGTATTCCGCGGTATTCCTATTCCGATGTCGGTTTTCGTTATTACCGTCTTGTTCGTTTTGACCGCTTTTATTCCCTTTGCTACAATGCATTGGATTTTTAGAATTGTATTGTTGTTGCTTGCTATCGGCTTTATTCTTAACATTCGTATTAAAAAGCCCAACCTTAAGACAGGTGCAATTCTTATTGCGATTGAGATTGTTTTGTTGTTTATCCTTCTTATTTCAGGTGATCTTAAGACCAACGATTCTATTGGCAATAACGACACCTCGACAGAAATTTCCCAAACGGTTTCCGAATAAAATCTACCCAAACAAAAAAGCAGTAGAAGATCTACTGCTTTTTATTTTGTATCGGCTAATTGCAAATCACACAAGAACCCTTTCTCCAGTGAACCACAATAATTAAAAGCCCGCAATATTGCGGGCTTAATTTTATTCGTAATCTACAAACATCAAGGGGTTGACGGGAACGTCATCGATACGAACCTCGAAATGTAGGTGAGGCCCATAGGAATAGCCGGTAGAACCGATAAGACCAACCGCATCGCCCGCCTTAACAACGTCGCCTTCTTTAACCAAAAGCGAATGGAAGTGGGCATAGAGCGTTGTAACGCCGTTGCCGTGGTCGATAATTACACAGTTACCGTAACCGTTGTTGGAATCCTTTGCGGAAATAACAACGCCATCTGCTGCCGCATAGGCAGGGTCCTTAAAGCATCCGCCGTTTTGGCAGATATCAAGACCGTTATGCATTCTACCCCAACGGTAGCCGTAGTAGGAAGAAATGATACCGTCGTAGGGCTTTAAAAACTTACCGATAGAAGCAACGTCCTTACTTGCGGAACGAGTACCAACACGAACAAGCTCATCAACCGCGGGGGTGATAACCTCAATATCTACAACGGTTCGATTTGTTTCGACACCATCGACAGAAACAACCTCGACTGTTTGGATACCCTCGCCATCGTAGCCCTTATCGACTACCTTTTGAGTACCCTCGTCCAAAGCATCGGTATAGACTGTTTTAGAATCGTATGCGATAATAACGTTTTCGCTATATGTAGTAACTGTTTTAACCGAAAGAGTTACGGGAAGCAATTCGCCGTTATAGTTATAAACGCCGCTTGCGAGGAGCGAAGATGCATCGCCAACGAAGGCGTTAACATCGTATTCACCCTTAATATAGTTAATCGAATTAGCAAACTCGGCTTTAACGTTTTCGCCAAGCGAATCGCCCAATCGGTTATTAAGGGTTAATTCGATAAGCTCCTTTGCTTGTTGCTCTGTTTCGCAAGCAGAAACGAGATAGCCATCGATATAAATACCGTAACCGGAAGCGGTTGAAGCAAGCTCGGTTTCCGATTGGTCAACCGGTGTAATCTCTACCTCGGAAGAGGTTTCGATTTCCGAATTTTGACCGCTAAATGCGAAAATACCGCATACCAAAGCAATAACAGCCAAAACAGAAACAAACAATATTCTATTTTTCTTGATTAATGCAATACT
>JAZRTL010000179.1:0-4191 GCA_045652025.1 Eubacteriales bacterium | reverse complement strand
ACGAAGGCGCAAAAGCCGAACAAAAACAAGTGTTTTTGTGCGAGAGCGTAGCGACTATGGGGTCCCCGAAAACGCTTGCGTTTTTGGGGTTTATTATGGGGTCCCCGAAAATGAGGGACGAATTTTTGGGGTTTATTATTTTTCTGCGTTGGCACTAACCCAAATCATCGGGCGGACCGCCACCGCGTTATAATCGACGGCAAAGCCGTTATACGCTACACCGTTAAAATGAACGTAGAGAGCGGTGTCCGATGTGGGAGAAAGCGAGCGTAGCCACCACCAAGCGAAATCCGATTCCTCTCTTGCGCCGTTTGCGAGAGCAAAATCGGTTGCCGAGCAAGCGCGCCAAGAATCGTATTCAAAATAATCCTTTGCCTGAAATTCGGTAGGGATTGTAACCGCATCCTCAAAGGATAACGAATGCGCGCCGTCGATGCCATCGACTTGATACATCTCCGAAACCAAAAGTATGCCCTCTTGCTCCTTTTCGGAAAAGGCGGTTTTATAGAAATCGCCGTTAAGCCAAGCGCGCAAGGTGGATTTATCCCAGCCAACAGAGGCGCGAGTTTCGTTATAGGGCTTACAATCGAGGCAATAGCGGCTTATAAGGCGCAAGCCCTCCTCGGTTTCATCCACAACGATCCATTCGATCGGCTCTGCGCCGTTTTCTTTGTTATTATCCTGCTCGTAGTTACCAAAGGTTACAACGTCGCCTACCTTAGCATCCGACATATATTCCTTTATTTCCGAAACCTCGGGAGGAGGCGGCTCGACGCTCGTTTCCTCGGCAAAGGATTGCTCCCCGAGCGAATCGACGTGGGAAGCATCGCCGTTGCCCGAGGGGGCGACTATATGGGTTACGAACAACGCCATTACGGCGATTGCGACGATGAACATTACTATTGCAAGTAATACAGGGATCGGTCTTACTTGTTTATTATTCTTTGCCATTTTTACTCCAAATTATAATTTATCGCACACGGATATATTTTTCCAGCATTCGAGAGAACGGATTTTCCTCGAAAGGCACTTTGCAACGCGAATGCTTGCTACTACGTTGGGGTGGCCTGCGGCTCCGATTTCTTGGGGCTTGCCCTCGATACTTTCGATAGGAAGGAAATGGATTTTTTTATCGGTTTTATTAAGCTCGCGAACAACTGCGCGAATTTCCTTCATAAATCGATGTGTCATAGCGCCGTATGCCCAAATAATTTCGGCATCCTTATATCTTGTGCGAAGCTTTTGTAAAATATCCTTTGCGGCGGGAACAAATTCCTCGGTCTTGGCGTTACCGCAAGCATCGTTGGTAGCGATATTAAGAACGACAACGTGGGGCTCCCAGCCATCGTTGCAAACTCCGCCGAGACGGGTTTGGCGGTTATAATATTCGCCGGTTTTTACGTCGCTGTAATTACCCTCACAATTACAAACGATACCCTTTCCCGAGATACAAATATATCTTGCATCCGCACCGAGCTTTTGGGCGGTAAGGTATGCATAGGAATTGGTTCCGTCCTGTTGATAAGTATTATAAGCGCATTCGGTATTTTTTGCAAGTACGCCATAGCCGGCGGTTATAGAATCGCCGATAAATTCAATTCTGTTTCTTCTATCTGCGGGACGGCAACCCAAAGCCGCCTCTTCTCCGAAAAGAATTAAGCTATCGAAAAGAACCGGAACGTCGCTTTCGGTAATTTTTAAAATCTCTACGGTATGGCAAGAGTTGGAAAGACCCTCGATAATAATACGCTCCTTGCCGTTAACAACCGCAAAGCGACTACTTTTTTTACCATCGATAATAACCTTTAAATAAGCAACCTCGGGATAAATATATTCGCCGAGCGAAAGCATAAAGCCGTTGCCCTTAAAGTTAAAGCCGATACCGCTGTTAGTCCAATCGAACGCAAGGCAGGAATTTACCTCGGTATGTCTTCCTTTTATTGCAATTTTATCGTTACCGCAAAGCTTTATGGGCTCGTTTTCTACCAAGAAATACTTTTCCATACTCTATTCTCCTTACTTATATATTAGGAGAATATATCACACTTATGAACAATAATCGGCTATTGTTTGAACTTTTTGTAAACTTCGCAGGTTATAAGCGGACAAAGCGAAAGCCCTTGGCAGATAATCCATTCCTTTAGAGAAAGCGAACTTACGCCAAAAAGATTAGCTGCGGTGGGGATTAAAATAACCGAATATTGAAGCAGAGCGCAAAGGAAAAAGGAAAGCCATATAAACGGGTTTTTGGGAAGACGGCGCGAAAAAACGCTTCCGTCGCTCCTTAAATTAAAGGAATGGAACAGCTGGGAGCCGCCCAAAACCAAAAAGCACATCGTTCGCGCTACCTCAAACCCGCCAATTTTAGTGCCGATAACGAAAGCCGAAACCGCAAGCGTTCCGATTAGAACGCCTTGGAAGATTATTTCGGCAACACGGGAGGGGCTAAACAAGGGCGAGCTCGGCTTTATTGGCGGGCGCTCCATAACGCCTTCGCTTGATTTCTCTAACCCCAGCGCAATAGCGGGGAGCGAATCGGTTGTTAGGTTAACCCACAAAAGCTGGATTGCCGAAAGCGGACTTGGCAATGAAACCAAAATAGAGAAAAAGACGGTAAAAAGCTCGCCAATGTTGCAGGAAAGTAAAAAATGCACCGCACGGCGAATATTTTCGTAAATTCCCCTTCCCTCTCGAACCGCCGAAACGACGGTTGCGAAATTATCGTCGGTAAGTATCATATCCGCCGATTCCTTTGCGACCTCCGTACCGCTTATTCCCATAGCACATCCGATATCCGCCTTTTTCAGCGCGGGCGCATCGTTAACGCCGTCGCCTGTCATCGCAACGACGTAGCCCTTTGATTTTAGCGCGTTGACTATCCTTAATTTAAAGCTTGGGGTTACGCGGGCGAAGACGTTGCATTTTTCGACCACCCTTAGAAATTCGCGGTCGCGCAGAGAGGAAAGCTCGTTTTCGGTATAGGTCAAGCCGTCTTTATCGATAATTCCGAGCTTTTGGGCTATTGCCCTTGCGGTATCGGGGTGGTCGCCCGTAATCATTATAGTTCTAATCCCCGCCCGCTTACAAACGCTTATCGAGCTTGCGACCTCGCTTCTTGGCGGGTCGGTTATACCGCAAAGCCCAATAAATTCAAAGCTTTTAGAAAGCAAATCACGCGGGAGAAGCTTACATTTATATTCCCCAAAGCACATAACGCGAAGTGCATCGTTTGTCATATTTTGGGTTTGCTCGCTTATTATTTCCCCGCTCCCCGCGCAATAACGCGCAACTATATCCGGCGCGCCCTTTATGTAGACTATATATCCATCGCTTAATTTATGGGCGGTTACCATAAATTTCTTTACCGAATCGAACGGAATCTCGTTTGTTCGGGGGTATTGCTCCCTTAAGGAAGCGGTGTTGCCAACGTAATTGGTTAGCGCAAGCTCGGTTGGAGAGGAATCGTTATTACAAAGGCAAAACGCCTTTATTAAACGCTCCCTATCGCCGAAAACGCGCTCCACCGCCATTTTATTACAGGTTAGCGTTCCGGTTTTATCCGAACAGATTATTTGGGCACAGCCGAGCGTTTCGACAGCGGGCAAGCGCTTTACAACCGCGCGGTGCCGCGCCATTGTCTGTACCCCCGCAGAAAGCACAACGGTTACTATTGCGGGCAAGCCCTCGGGGATTGCGGCAACCGAAAGCGAAACGGCGGCTATAAACATTTCGCCGAGCTCCATCCCCTTTAGCAGAGAAAAAACAAAAATCAAAGCGCAGATGCCGATAGTTATATTTCCGAGCAGAGCGCTTAATTTCGCCAACCTTTTTTGGAGCGGAGTTTGCTCGGTTTCCTCGGTTATCATACCTGCAATTTCGCCAACGCAGGTGGACATTCCGGTTTTTACGGCAACCGCCTTTGCTCTGCCCGATATAACGTGAGATGAGCTGAAAACCGAATTATACGCTTCGGAAATTGGGCAATTCGGCTTTATTTCAGCGTTGGCATCCTTATAAATCCCGTTAGATTCCCCCGTAAGCGCAGATTCATCGACCAAAAGCTCGTTTGCGCTTATGAGCCGAGCGTCGCTTGGGACTATATCCCCCTTTTCGAGCATAAAAACATCGCCGACAACCAACTCCGCGCTCGGTATGCGCTTTAGCTCGCCATCGCGCAGGACGGTCGTTTCG
>JAZRTL010000178.1:0-4147 GCA_045652025.1 Eubacteriales bacterium | reverse complement strand
GGGGTAGTAGAGATAAAATTCTACCGCTCTACCGACGGTAGAAACGCCCGATTTTATAAGGGTTTTACGGCTTGACAAGCGGGTTTGGTTTGTGGTATATTTAGAATAGAGTTAAGGCGCGTTAATAGGCGCGTATGACGGGTTAATTAGAAAAGGAGGGCAAGCTTTGAACGATTATAAAAAGATTATTGCGAATAATATAGCCGAATTGCGAAAAGCGGTGCCCTATACCCAAGCCGAGCTTGCGGAAAAGCTTAACTATTCCGATAAAGCGGTTTCTAAATGGGAGCGAGGCGAATCTATCCCCGACGTTGTAGTTCTTAAACAGATAGCCGACCTTTTCGGCGTTACTGTTGATTATCTGCTCGAGGAGGTTCACCCCTTAAACAGCAAGCTCCAAAGCGTTCCGCGCCAGCTAAAGCGCAACCGCGCGTTAATAACGGGGTTGGCGTGTATGCTCGTTTTTCTTATCGCGACCTTCGCGTTTGTGGTTTTACGCCTCGCGACAGAAGTTGACCGCTTGTGGCTTGCCTACATTTATTGCGTTCCGATTTGCTCTATTTTGTTAATAATTTTTAATTCGATTTGGGGTAACAAGCGCCATAATTTTTATTATATTTCGGTTTTGGTGTGGAGTATTCTTGCTTCTATTTATTTCACCATTGGGGATTATAGCTTGTGGCTTATATTCTTAATCGGCATTCCCGGTCAGGTTATTATTGTTATGTGGTCGGGCATAAAGGCGCGGTTTAAGAAAAAGGACTAAAATAAAAATGCTTGCAATTCGCAAGCATTTTTTTATCTAATTAAAGACCAAATCTCATTTTATAAGAGGTTAAGGTGTTTTGCATAAGGATTGCAATAGTCATAGGGCCAACACCGCCGGGAACGGGGGTGATATAGGATGCCTTGTCTTTGCAAGCATCGAAATCGATATCGCCAAGGAGCTTGTCCTCTACACGATTAATACCAACGTCAATAAGAACAGCGCCTTCCTTAACCATATCTGCGGTAATCATATGCGGTCTGCCGACTGCGGCGATAAGAATATCCGCGTTTTTGGTAAATGCTGCAAGGTCTTTTGTGCGGGAATGGCAAATTGTAACCGTACCGTTTTCGCCAAGGAGAAGCGAGCCCATGGGCTTGCCAACGATATTACTTCTGCCAACGACAACACAATTCTTACCCGCAACGTCAACGTTATATTCCTTTAAAAGACGCATAACGCCCGCAGGGGTGCAGGGCTGGAAGCGAGGCGCACCTGTGAACAGCTTACCAACGTTATAGGCGTGGAAAGCATCTACGTCTTTATCGGGGCTAATCGCATCGATAACCTTATCGGGATCGATATGCTTGGGAACGGGCATCTGAACAAGGATACCGTCAACGTTTTCGTCCTTGTTAAGAAAATCAATAAGCTCCAAAAGCTTTTCTTCGCTTTCGTTGCCGTCTAATAAATATTCAAGACTGGTAATGCCAACCGCTTCGCATGCTTTCTTCTTGTTGCGAACGTAAACCTGGCTTGCAGGGTCGTTACCGACAAGAATAACCGCAAGGCAGGGCGCGCGTCTTCCGTCGGCGGTCAATGCCTTAATTTCCTCTGCGGTTTCGCCTTTACATTTAGCCGAGATGGCTTTTCCGTCAATAAGAGTCATAATTTATTCTCCTTCGTTTTCTTCGTTTTCGTTATCTCCGTCGAGTGCATCTTGCTCGGCAAGAACCTCTTCGTCCTCGTCGTCAACGCCCTCGAATTCGTCTTCGGGCTCGATTTCGTTAGCGACAATGTTCATATCGGGTTGCTTTAGCGCGTCGCCATCGTTGCCTAATTTAAGCTTGACCGATTCAAACGCGGGGGTGTAATCAATAAGCTCCTCGTTTTCCTTCTTGTTGCGGCGGTAAAGGATTATCGCAAGCAAAATACCGCCGATAAAGGCAACAATACCAACGAATACCGAGAATTTGAGGTTACCAAACAGATAAAGACTGTCTGCGCGAAGATTTTCTATAAACGCTCTGCCAAGCCCATACCAAGCGGTGTAGGCACAAAAGATTTCGCCGTCGAACTTCTTTTTTCTGTAAAGAACGAATATGATTATCGCAAGACCAATAAAGTTCCAAAGCGATTCATATAAAAAGGTGGGGTGAACGAACTTATAATCGGTAAGTACGCCGTCGATAACAACTCTATCGAGCTCCATACGCCAAGGAAGCTCCTCAACGCCCTCGCTCCAGCCGTATGCCTCGGCGTTTACAAAGTTGCCCCATCTGCCGATAATCTGCCCGAGCATAACCGCGGGCGCCAATGCATCGAGCATTGCAAGCGAGCTTGTCTTTTTTATCTTGTTATAAATTAAAACGGTTGCAAGTCCAAAGATAATTGCGCCGTAGATAGCAATACCGCCTGCGCGAAGGTTTATCATATCTAAAAAGGTTTTATTTTTGTAATAATCCCATTTCGTAGCAACGTAAACGAACCTTGCACCAACGATAGATATAGGAACGATAAGCAGAGTTATATTATATACCGTATCGATATCGATTAACTCTTTCTTGGTAGCGTTGCGGTAGAAAAGAAGGAAGGCGAGCACAATACCAAGCGAAAGAATTACGCCATACCATTGGATATCAAGCCCAAAGATAGTAATTGCGGTTGAGTTGATATTAAATTCAAGCCCTAAACCGGGAAAACCGATTCTTTTCATAAAGGGTTCATCCTTTCTTTATAATACTTATCGCGCTGTTTTCGGTGTTTATCGAGCATAGCGCGGTTTTTATTTCCTCGGGGGTAATATCCCTAAGAATTTCCATACAATCAAATTCATCGTAATTATAAAACGCACCGACGGCATAGGAATTTGCTAAATCCTCGCCGTTGTCGAAAAGCGTTAGGCATTCGGCGTAAGCCGCCTTCTTTTCGCGATTAACCTGCTCGTCGGTGAAGAAATGGGTTTTGCGATATTCAATTTCGGCAATCGCCTTTTCCAAAACAAGCTCGCAATTTTCGCTTGTGCCGGTAATTATAATATGCGCTGCCCCGCGGGACGTTGTATAGCCCGCAAAAAACCGCTCGCTAAGCAACCCAAGCGAATAGTTTTCGCAATAAAAATCACTCGCTCTGCCGAAAATAAGCGAAATCGCAACCCTCATCGCAGACGTTTGGCGAACGGTTTCGATATTTTTAAGGTCAACAGAGGGGCATTTTATACCAATGCTAAACAAAGGCGTTGCAACTATTGCGCTTTCGGTAAGTGTGCGGGTGTTAACCTCGCTCGGCTCTTGGCGGAAGATGGTATTCGGGCGCTCGTGGGAGAGGGCTCCGAAATATTCTCTCGCAAGGGTAGCAAGCTCGTTAATATCCACGTCCGCACAAACACAAAGCGAAAGGTTGCTCGGAACGTAAAAATGCTCGTAAGCGCGATATAGCGTCTTTTTGTCTATCTCGCCAATGCTTTCCACCGTACCCGAAATAGCCATAACAGACGGGTGGCTTTTATAAAGCGCTCTCGCCAGATTTCTCGAAAGGTTGGAATCGGGCAGGTCATCATACATTTTAATTTCTCTTGCAATAATGCCGCGTTCCTTCTTAACCGATTTTTCGGTGCAATGGAAGGAAGCAACCGCGCCGAGCAAAACCCTTAGGTTCTCGAAAAGGTTTTCGGCACAGCTGAAATAATAGCAGGTGTTTTCGTAAGAGGTATAGGCGTTCGCGTTGCCGCCGTGGGCATCGAACTCCAAAAACGCATCGCCGCCTTCGGCAGTTTCGAACATCTTGTGCTCCAAAAAATGCGCCGTGCCGTAGGGAAGCGAATAGCTTTTGCCGTCTAAAGTATATTCAACGTCCGCACCGCCGAAATTACAACAAAGGAAAGCCGATTTCATAGGCAAATCCTTTGGAACAACGGTTATTTTAAATCCGTTTTCAAGCTCGGTGTAATAATACTTTTCCCTAAAGCGTTTATTTTCTTTTGTTAAAACTTCGTTCATTCAAAATCCCCAAGGATATAAATAAGTTCGGGCTCTACTGTGTTTGCCCATTCGACAACCTGATTTTTGGTTACAGAGGAGATAAGCGAAATATTTTCCTCGATGGTAACCGAATCGTCAAGTAACGCTTGACCGAGCATATAGCCGTTGGCAGAAGCAAGAC
>JAZRTL010000177.1:0-1653 GCA_045652025.1 Eubacteriales bacterium | reverse complement strand
CGATCCTCTTATGAGAATTATCGGCCAAGTAGGTATTTCCGATACCGAAGCGTTTGCAAAGGCTTGCAGAAAAGCGCACGACGAGCTTATTCCCAAGCACATCACTATCGATGATATTCTTGCATCGGTTAACTATATTATTTGCCTTTACCACGGTATCGGCAAGACCGACGATATCGACCACCTCGGCAACAGACGTCTGCGTTCGGTAGGCGAGCTTCTCCTTAACCAGCTCCGTATCGGCTTCTCCCGTATGGACAAGATCGTTAAGGAAAAGATGACCACTCAGGACATCGACACCGTAACTCCTCAGTCGCTTATCAATATCCGTCCCATCGTGTCGGCTATCCGCGACTTCTTCGGCTCCAGCCCGCTTTCTCAGTTCATGGACCAGGCTAACCCCCTTGCAGAGCTTACTCACAAGAGAAGACTTTCCGCACTCGGTCCCGGCGGTCTTTCGCGCGATCGCGCATCCTTCGAGGTTCGTGACGTTCACTATACCCACTACGGCAGAATGTGTCCTATCGAAACCCCCGAAGGTCCCAACATCGGTCTTATTTCCTCGCTCGCAACCTATGCGAAGGTCAATAAGTTCGGCTTTATCGAAGCACCCTACCGTGTTGTTAAAAACGGCGTTGTAACAAAGGACGTTGTTTATATTTCCGCGGACGTGGAAGACGAATACGTTGTCGCTACCGCAAACGAACCGATCGACGAAAACGGCCACTTCCTCAACCGCAAGATCGTTGCCCGCCACAGAGATGAAATTCTCGAATTCGAAGCAAACAAGATTGACCTTATGGACGTTTCGCCCAAAATGGTGGTTTCTGTTGCTACGGCAATGATCCCCTTCCTTGAAAACGACGATAACACCCGTGCGCTCATGGGCTCGAACATGCAGAAGCAGGCTGTTCCTCTTATGATCACCGAAGCGCCCGTTATCGGTACCGGTATGGAATACAAGGCGGCTTACGACAGCGGCGTTCTCGTGCTCTGCCGTAACGACGGTATCGTCGAAAGCGTTTCCTCCGACAGCGTTGTCGTTCGCAAGGATAACGGCGGCACCGACGTTTATAATCTTATCAAGTTCAAGCGCTCCAACCAGGGCACTTGCGTAAACCAGCGTCCCGTTGTAAAGAAGGGCGAAAGAGTTCTCGCAGGCGATATTATCGCAGACGGTCCCGCGACCGATAACGGCGAAGTCGCTCTCGGTAAGAACGTTCTTATCGGCTTTATGACTTGGGAAGGCTATAACTACGAGGACGCAGTCCTTCTTAACGAAAGACTTGTCCGCGATGACGTTTATACCTCTATCCATATCGAAGAATACTACTGCGAATCCCGCGATACCAAGCTCGGTCCGGAAGAAATTACCAGAGAGCTTCCTAACGTTGGCGACGATGCATTGCGCGACCTCGATGCAGACGGTATTATCCGTATCGGTGCAGAGGTTCATTCCGGCGATATTCTCGTTGGTAAGGTTACCCCCAAGGGCGAGACCGAGCTGACCGCGGAAGAGCGCCTGCTGCGCGCCATCTTCGGCGAAAAGGCCCGCGAGGTGCGTGACACCTCTCTGCGTGTGCCTCACGGCGAGTATGGTATCATTGTGGACGTGAAGGTGTTCACCCGTCAGAATTGTGACGAGCTGAGCCC
>JAZRTL010000176.1:0-2515 GCA_045652025.1 Eubacteriales bacterium | reverse complement strand
AGCGAGAAATACAGAATTAACGCCCTTGCTAAAGATTTTAACATTAAAAGCAAGGACATTATAACTATTCTCGAAAATGCCGGCTATACCGGAAAGACGCATATGGCGGCTCTTGATGAGATTGAGCTTAGCGTTATTTTCGAGACTTTGACTCAACAAAACGAAATTAATATCACCGAA
Source organism: Eubacteriales bacterium (assembly GCA_045652025.1). GTDB lineage: Bacteria > Bacillota > Clostridia > Oscillospirales > CAG-382 > Coliplasma. The sequence continues at coordinate 2,335 of JAZRTL010000176.1, read as the reverse complement.
TTCTTTAAGGAATACGATGATAAGAAGAACGCTAAAAAGGAAGAAGAGCGCAAGGCACAAGAGGCGGCACGCGAAGCGGCAGCCGAAGAAAAGCGCAAGAGAAAGGCAGAAAAGGGTATTACCCAACAGCCCCAAAAGAAGCGCTCCAGAGATGAGGTTCGTGTGGTTGACACCCGCGGTACCGGAAGCGTTGACCTTTCGAAGTACGACGAAAAAATCCTTAGCTACGATAACGTAGTTTCGGAATCGCACACCAGCGTTCAAAAGATTAAGAAGAAAAACAAATTTAACGAGCAGCAAAAGGGCAAAAAGACCGACAAGAAGCAGCAAATGCAAAAGCCGGTTAACAAGCCGAAGCCCGTTCAGCTTAAAATCCAAGTACCCGAAACTATTACCGTTACGGAGCTTGCTTCGCGTATGAAGACCGCGGCGGCAGAGGTTATTAAAAAGCTTATGCTTATGGGTATGATGGTTTCGGTTAACGAATCTATCGATTACGATACCGCTTACCTTATCGCCGATGAATTTGGCATTAAGGTTGAACGCGAAGTTGTTGTTACGCTCGAGGACAAATTGTTTGACGAAAGCGAGGACACCGAAGAAAACCTCGCCCCCCGCGCACCCGTTATTGTTGTAATGGGCCACGTTGACCACGGTAAGACATCCTTGCTTGACGCTATCCGTAACACCAACGTTACCGCAGGCGAAGCAGGCGGTATTACCCAGCACATCGGTGCATACAGCGTTATGGTTGGCGATAAAACCGCCACCTTCCTTGATACCCCCGGCCACGCGGCGTTTACCGAAATGCGCGCACGCGGTGCAAACGTAACCGATATTGCGGTTTTGGTTGTTGCGGCGGACGATGGTATTATGCCCCAAACCGTCGAGGCGATTAACCACGCTAAAGCGGCAGGCGTTCCGATTATTGTTGCAATTAACAAAATCGACCGTCCCGGTGCAGACCCCGACAGAGTTAAGACCGAGCTCACACAATACGACCTTGTTCCCGAGGAATGGGGCGGCGATACTATTTGCGTTCCCGTTTCGGCTTTGCACAGACAGGGCATTAATGAGCTTTTGGATATGATTTTGCTTTCTGCGGAAATGCTTGAGCTTAAGGCGAACCCCGCAAGAGCGGCAAAGGGCGCGGTTATTGAAGCGAAGCTCGATAAGGGCAGAGGCGCGGTTGCTACCCTTCTCGTTCAAAACGGTACACTTAAGCACGGCGACATTATTATCGCAGGTAACGCCGTTGGTAGAGTTCGCGTTATGACCGACGACAAGGGCAGAAAGATTACCGAAGCAGGTCCTTCTGTTCCCGTTGAAATTATGGGTCTTGCAGAGGTTCCCGAGGCGGGCGACATCTTTAACGCGGTTGCGGACGAAAGAATGGCGCGCGAGCTTGCGGAACAGCGCAAAGCCAAGAAGAAGGAAGACGAGCAAAACAGCTCCAAGGTTAACCTTGATGACCTCTTCTCGCAAATCGGCAGCGGTATTAAGAACCTTAATATTATCGTCAAAGCCGACGTTCAGGGCTCGGCAGAGGCGGTTAAATCCAGTCTTTCCAAGCTTTCTAACGAAGAAGTTAAGGTACAGGTTCTCCACGCGGCAGCGGGCGGTATTACCGAAAACGACGTTATGCTTGCAAATGCTTCCAACGCGATTATCGTTGGCTTTAACGTTCGCCCCGACAAGAGCGCTATCGATATGGCTGCACGCGACAAGGTTGATATTCGCACCTACCGTATAATCTACGATTGTATCGAAGAAATCGAAGCGGCTATGAAGGGTATGCTTGCTCCCAAGTTCCGTGAAAACGTTCTTGGTCATGCAGAGGTTCGTAACGCTATCCACGTTCCCAACGTTGGCACCATTGCGGGCTCTTACGTTCAAGACGGTAAGATTACCCGTAACTCGTTGGTTCGTGTTGTACGCGACGGCGTTGTTATTTACGAGGATAAAATCGCATCTCTTAAGAGATTCAAGGACGATGCAAGAGAGGTTCTTCAATCCTTCGAATGCGGTATTGGGCTCGAGAAGTTCAACGATATTAAGGTTGGCGATATTCTCGAAGCTTACGTTATGGAGGAGATTGAGCGTTAATGGCCGGAGGACACAGGCAGGATAAATTAAACAACGCGGTTTGTTTGGAATTGGCTTCTATACTCCGCGAGGTAAAGGACCCAAGAGTTTCGGGCGCATTTGTTAGCATCGTTGGTGCTAACGTTTCGCCCGACCTTTCCACCGCAAGAATATTTTACAGCGTGCTTGGTAAGGACGATAGCGTTGAAAAGGGTTTGATTTCCGCAAGCGGCTTTATTAGAAGCGAGCT
>JAZRTL010000175.1:0-1863 GCA_045652025.1 Eubacteriales bacterium | reverse complement strand
GTTTCCTCATCGGCGTGCTTTTCTTTGTTTATTGCGGGTCAACCGTTGATATTTATATAATCCTCAAAAATCTTGAAAAACTCCTGATTCAGAGTTAACATACGTACAACAAAAACACTCCTCACCCACGGAGTTTGCCGTTTGTGAGTTTGAGCGCAAAAATTCAAAACCGCAAGGATTTACCTTGCGGTTTTTCAGAAAAAGATAGCTATACCGAGCACCCAGATAACCAGCACCCAGATAACCTTGCTATTCTTTATGTATATTAGCGAATTTTATTGTTTAGCAACCTATCTGCTTTTTATCGGTTATGGATTTGGGTTTTATATTAACGCTCGTTTTTGGTATTTAGCACCTGTTTGATTATAAACATCCCGACGCGTTTTGGAAGAAGGTTTAGCATTAGCAAAAGCGGGTTACGATTTATTGTATATGCAAAGGCGGGGTTTCGTTTTTTTAGAACGCGCACAACCTTAGCGGCAAGCTTATTTGGAGAGATACACCTTGCTTCGACACGCTCGACGATATTCTTAAAGCGCTTTGAGTTACAGGTATAAAGCGCGGTATTTTTACAAAAGGAATCGAGCGCAGAGGTAGAAGCCCCAAGCATTTCGGTTTTTACTGCGCCCGCGCGAAGCACGCTTACCTTAACACCCTTTAGTTGAAGCTCCATAGCGAGCGAAAAGGCATATTTATCGAGCGCGGACTTTGTTACCGCGTAGATACCCGTAAACGGAAGCGGGTCAAGCGGAGCAAGCTCGCTTGTTGTTATTAGTATGCGCGAGCCGTTTTTTAGAAGCGGAATAAATTCTTTATTTACAAGATACGCGCCGACGAGGTTTATTTTTAGGATTTTTTCGAAATCCGCAAGTTCTATCTCGACAAGCGAATTTAGCATATAAACACCCGCGAAATGTATTATCGCATATAGCTCGGTAGTATGCTCGCGAACGAAAGAAAAGGCGTTTTTAACGCTTTCCTCATCGGTTAGGTCGGCTTGGACGGGAAGGACGTTCTCTTTCGCTTTGCCAACGTTTTTATCCAACGCGAAAACGAAAAAGCCGTTATTCACAAGCGCCTCTACCGTAGCTTTACCCATACCGCCGTATGCGCCGGTAACCAACACCGACGGTTTGTTTTTTAGTTCAGACATATAGGAAAAACCTCTTGCTTTAAAGACAGGTCGGAGTTTAATTAAAAGGTTACAACCTCGGGCTCTTTACCGAAAGAAGCGAAGGTTGCTTTTACGTTTTGCATATAGAAAACTTGGGTATTGCCATCGTTTTCGTTATACATACCGCGTAGGTTGGGATAGGCATCGAGCATTGATTTTTTTGCTTCGAAGCGGTCGTCCTCGACAAGCTCGCAGGAAACGCGAACCCAAGCGCCATCGGTAAAGGCGCAAATTTCCGCCTTGGGATTAGCGGCTATCTGGCGGCTTGTGGGCTTTACCTTACCCGTTTGGATATAAAGCTTTCCCTCGAATTCGTTTATCGTTCCGAAGGGGCGAACGCGGGGTTGGTCTCCCTCGGCGGTTGCGAGGTAATATACCTCTGCCTTCTTTAAAAATTCATAAACGCGTTTCATTATTATTCTCCTTTAGGGATTATAGTTTTTAATAATTTCCATAACGTCGGTTTTATTTATATTCCCGCCGAGCAAATCGCCGTTAGCACAAACCGAAAGGCAACGAAGGTCTTTTGGGTTTTCGATATATGGATTTAGAGGCGGGTTATCGCCAAAATAGCCGGATAGATATTTAAGCGCATTGCCCTCCGGAAAGACGGTATTTCCCTCTCCGATTTCTGTTTTTAAATCCGCAAAGCTATTCAAAAGAAGTCGGAGGCCAAGCGGTCTTAGGAA
>JAZRTL010000174.1:0-3887 GCA_045652025.1 Eubacteriales bacterium | reverse complement strand
GCAACCGGCGCGCGGGTTCGATCCCCGCCTTCTCCGCCAGAAAAAAGCACTTGCGAAAGCAAGTGCTTTTTTCTATCCAAGCCGCAGGCTTGGTATATCATCACGACGCAGTCGTGCATATCATCAGCCCCTTTGGGGCTGTATCTCATCACGCGCCAGCGTGTATTTTTCCTGCGACTTGATGAGATACAACACTGCGTGTTGATGATATACAATGCTTCGCATTGATGATATACAACGGCAAGCCGTTGATTTGTTTCCGAAAATCTGATATAATACCAACGGAAGGAGTGTTAATATGTCAAAAAACTGCTTATTAATTTATGCTGAACAACTTGCAACTGAAATTGAATTGCTTTGTCAAAACATAAAGGCACCTTCTAATACTCTTTTCCAGCTTCGTAAAAGTTCAAGCAGCGTTTATGCCAATATTCGCGAAGCCAATTACGGTCAAAGTAAAGCGGATATGCTTTCAAAATTTGAAATTGCTCTTAAGGAATGTAGTGAAACGGAAGGTTGGTTACAGTTGTTGTTTAATACACAAGCGATAAACGAGGAAACATTCAAATCTCATCGTAATCTTTGTGGTCGCATTAGACGAATGTTAATTACAAGCTGCAAAACATTGAAGGAGAACGCAAAATGAAAAAATACACCTCTCGTGCAACAAAGTGGTTATTAGTAGTTTCTCTGATTTGTGGTGTTGTTTTATTGACCGGCATTATCCTTGCTTTTGCAGGTATTGAAAATATCGGATTACCTGTTGGACTGATAATGATGGGCGGACTGTTGGGTATTTTATTCTTCACTTGTTTTCTTGCCGGTAAAAGCAGAGTATTGATAATAAGCCCCGGTCAAATAATTCTTCCTAGAGGTGTAGAGATAAACGGAAAATCGGTCTTTCAAAAAACTGTTGTCAAAACAAGTGAAATCTCTTCTGCTGAAATCCACTCTTTCAAAGGCGATGGATTGATTGCTAAAGATACTGATTTTTATACATTGAGCTTAAAAAATGGCAGAAAAATCACACTAACGCTTTATGATTACGGCAAAGAGGCGGAAAAAGAAATTTGGGAAACCATCAAAAGCAGCATTGTGTGATTTACGCACCTTTTCGCTTTTCTTACCTACACTTACGCACCGTTATACTGTTCTTTTCAACTAAGTGTGCCTTGCGGCACGATAAGCTCACCTACGGTGCGTGAAGTGATGCATCTTGTCAAAGCAACGCCTACCACTTTTCATTAGAGCAACGTTAATTGCTCACAACACCCCTAAAACCCTAAAAACAATCCCAACCCTTTCAAAAAACACACCTGTTAAAGTGTGTTTTTTGTTTTATATGTATATAGGAAAATTTGTCAAACGGTGGTATAATGAAAAAAGCTTTATAATTAAAAAATATAATTAACTGTTAAAAGGTAAAGGTAATGACAAACAACCCAACAAAAGAAAACATACTTGGTACCGAAAAGGTATCGAAGCTTTTAATAAAGTTTGCCACACCGAGCGTTATCGCAATGCTCATAAGCTCGCTTTATAATATCGTCGACCAAATATTTATCGGTAACTACGTTGGCCCTATCGGAAACGCGGCAACGAACGTGGCGTTCCCTATAACCACCGTTTGTATCGCGATTTCGGTTCTTTTCGGTGTCGGTGGCTCTTCCTATTTCTCTATCGAGCTCGGCAGAGGACGAAATCAAGAGGCGGCGGATAGTATCGGAACCTCGCTTATAACCGCAACCGCGCTTTCGGTGCTATATGCGCTCGTTGCCGGCTTCTTCGCGCCCCAAATGCTAACGCTCTTCGGTGGCAGCGGTGATACGCTTGAATATTCTATAAGATATTGTAACTACCTCGTTTACGGTATTCCTTTCTTGGTTATCGGTAACGTGCTTAGTAACTTCATACGTGCCGACGGTAGCCCGCGCTTCTCGATGGTCTGTATGGTAGTGGGTGCGGTTGTAAATATCGTTCTGGACGCGATTTTGGTGCCCTACGGCGGTGTTGAATGGGGTATGCAGGGTGCGGCGCTCGCAACCTCTATTTCCCAATTCGTTTCCTTTGCAATCGCGGTATTGTATCTAAAAAAATTCAAATCGGTTGAATTCCATCTAACCAAAATAAAATATAGCTTCCGTCGTGCGCTTAGAATCGCTTCTCTTGGTATGAGTCATTGTGTTAACCAGCTTGCGATTTTGGTTGTTCAAATAACTATGAATAACCAGCTCGATACCTATGGCGCTATCGAATTTTCTAAAGAGCTTGCCTATATACCCCAAGCGGCGTTTGGCGTTGTTATTAAAACGAATTCAATCCTAATTTCCTTCTTTGTCGGTATGGCACAGGGCTCCCAGCCCATCGTTGGCTATAACTACGGCGCAGATAAGCACCGTCGCTCAAAGGATACCTTTATGTTGTCCGCCGCAACCTGCTTTATCGTTGCGCTTGTTGGATTTTTGATATTCCAATTTGCGCCCCAGATAATAATAAATCTGTTTGGCTCGGGCGATGCCGCCTATAACGATTTTGCCGAAAAAACAATGCGTATCTTCCTTTCGATGATAATGCTAACCGGCGTACAGATGACAATTTCCAACTACTTCTCGGCAATAGGTAAGCCAACTCTCGGCATTATCCTTTCGCTTTGCCGCCAGATTTTAATTTTCGTTCCGCTAATGTGGATATTACCTACCTTCTTGGGTCTTAACGGCGTTCTATATGCCGCGCCCATAAGCGACTTTACCTCCTGCGTGCTTGCCGTAATTTTGGTTATTAAGGAATTCCAAAATGCAGGATATAAAAAACAATAACTTTATAAAATATAAAGACAAAAGCCGAGGATTTCTCCTCGGCTTTTTGTGTTTAATTATTCAAAGCTAAAAGCTCCAAAATAAATATTACTATATTTTATAAAAACCGAGGACATGCGCCTCGGTTTTTATACCTTAGAGGGTTGCGAGTGTCGAACGCATAGCGTGAGGCGCGAGGCGCGAGCGCACAATCCTCACAAGATCCGATGAAAAACAGGCGTTTTTCATCGAGAGCGAAGCGACTTAATTAAAGGAGAAGGTGACGAAATAAGCTCTCTTAATAAGAACGTAGTACATAGAATCGATATCGCCGGACTTATTAACGTCGCCGCGAGCGAACTGGTCTTCGTTAAAGTCGAAGGTGCCAAAGTATGCACGCTTAACAAGGACGTAGTCCATACTGTCGATTTCCTTACTGTCGTTTACGTCGCCAAGCATAATTTCGGGAACGGGCTTTTCGTCCTCGAGCTTGGGAATTTCCTTGGTTTCTACAACGTATTCGCAAACAGAGCACTTCTTAACCTGTTCGCCTGCCTTTTCGGTAGTTGCGGGGGTTACAACAACCCAATCACCTGCGGTGTGGGGTGCTTTATTCAAGTCCTCGCCGCAAGCACATTCTTTCCAGTGGTTATTCTTATCGGTGGACCACTTATCTGCGGGAGCGTGGGTATGTTCGGGCTCTAACTTGGGAATTTCCTTGGTTTCAAGAACGTATTGGCAAACAGTACACTTCTTAACCTGTTCGCCCGCCTTTTCGGTAGTTGCAGGGGTTACAACAACCCAATCGCCTGCGGTATGTGCTGCCTTGTTAAGATCTTCGCCGCAAGCACATTCTTTCCAGTGATTGTTCTTGTCGCTTGTCCAACCGCCTAACGCGCTGTGGGTGTGCTCGGGGGTAAGCTGGGGAATTTCCTTGGTTTCAACAACGTATTGGCAAACAGTACACTTCTTAACCTGCTCGCCTGCCTTTTCGGTGGTAGCGGGGGTCTTAACCTCCCAATCGCCTGCGGTATGTGCCGCCTTGTTCATATCCTCGCCGCAAGCACATTCTTTCCAGTGGTTGTTCTTATC
>JAZRTL010000173.1:0-7654 GCA_045652025.1 Eubacteriales bacterium | reverse complement strand
AAGAAAACGTAGGAAACGTAATAGAAATCCTCTGACGTACCGCCCTCGCTTTGAACCATCGAGGCGAGCGTAATAACCTCGTCGAAGGTCATATCGTATTCCTCTAACATATAGCTTTGGTAGGAATCGCCGTTTTTATCGGGCTTAATAAAGTCCTTCCAGAAACGCTCGTAGAACGCGTTAAGCATTTTGTTAATAACGTAAACCTCGTCCTCGTCGTTATAAAAATCATAGGTATCGGGATATAAATAACCCTCTAAACGATAAATTCTGTCCTCGGAATATCCAAGCTCCTCGAGCTGTTGAACGAATTCCCATTTATAAGGATAGTTGTTAATCGCTTCGATATAATCGTCGCGCTGACCAATGCCCTTATCAACCAAAAGATCTATAATTTGGTTAACGGTAAAGCCCTCGGGTATTGTAACGCGAACAACCTCGCGTTTGGAAACGCCCGTTGTAAGCGCGTTGATAATTTGGGAATAGTTAAAGCTTTGGTTAAGAGTGTGCTCGCCTGCAATATAGCGGTCCTCGCTATCGCCGTCGGCGCGGTACTTCATATAAAGCTCGAACACCCAACCGTATTTTATAACACCCTTTTCCTCGAGCATATCCGCAACGATTTCGTCCGTTGCGCCCTCCTCGAGCGTTAGAGTAACCTCGCGGGAATCGGTAACAAGCGCAAAAACGTCGTTGCCGATGGTGATTATATAATAAGAAAGATAAGCCGAGGCAATTAGCACCAACACAATATAAACTATCGCCTTGGGGATAAAGCTCATCCCGCGGAAGAAGCCCAGTACCTTTTTAAAGGTGCTTTCGTCCTCGTCGTCCTCATCGTCCTCGTCGTCCTCGTTTTCCGCTTGGGCTTCTGCTTCTGCTTCCGCCTCGGGCGCGGGCGTTACGGGAGTATCGTCATCGGTAAAATGGGCAGCGCCCGAAAATTGAACGGCTTCGGTCGAAACCTCGCCCTCCTCGCTCAAGTGGCTGTATATCGCGGAAGGGATTGCCTCCTCTTCATCGGTCGAAACGCTTACTTCTTCCTCGCTTTGCTCTGCACCCGAGGAAAGAATTTGCAAAATCTCGTCAACGTGGCTTGCGGTATCTATTGCGGGCGCACTCTCTTGGGGCTTTTGCTCGCCGTTTTCGCCGTCGCCATGGAGCTCGTTTAATATTTCAAAAAGGTCTGCGCGGCCGTTTTCTTTGTTGTCTGCCATAGCAATTCCTCCCTAAAAACAATCTGTTAAGTGAACAACGTAATAAATAAAAATACAATAACAAGAACAATAAATGCGGGGGATATAAATACCTCTGCCCAATGCGCCGAGCTTTTCGGCGGAATTGTTTCTATCGGCGGCTTTTCGGAATAGGAATAACAAATCGTTTCCACTCTCGAAAGCAATAAAACCAAGGTTAGTGCGGTTGCTACAACTAAAACAAAGCCGATAAAGAACGCGCCGTTTTTAACAACGGTTATCCTTAAAAACGCATCGCTTGCATAAATGTTAAGCGTGTTGCTTAAAAGGTGGAGCGCAACCGAGGGGAAGATAGAACGGGTCATTGCGGTAATGAAACCAAAAAGCAATCCCGAGAAAAGATACATAAAGAAGTTTTCGACAGAAAAATGAAGCATCGAAAAGCAAAGGGCGGAAACGACAACCGCGTTTGCGGTACCAAAACGGCGGTATTCGCTAAATATTATACCCCTAAAAAACAATTCCTCGCACACCGCGGGCACAATTATAAGCGAAACGATAACCTCGATTTGTCTTGTTTCCTCGAGCGTGTCGGGGATAGTATCGTAAAAGCTAACGAGCGTCGCGTTGGTATATCCGCCAAGGATATAAAAGAACTTTATAAGCAAGGTTCCGCAAATAAAGAACAAGGCGGCGAAGATAATTAACAAAATCTGGGGTCCTCTTTCCGAAATGCCGTAAATCGGGTCGGAAAGCTTGCGCCCCTTTAAAAGATAATAAACAATACACGGTAACCCAAGCGCCACAAGCTGTACCACGGCGATGGCGATAAATATGTTGGTTTCTTCGCCAAGGTTGGTAAATGCATAGCGGGATGCTTGCATCGCGATAAGAACGAATATAACCAGCAACGGTGCAGTTATAGACGAGCTTTTTAACTTTTCTTTAAGGTTGCTATTCATTCCCGTTGCTCCTTTCGGTTTAGAGTATTCACGAGTATTTTGACGATGAGTGAGCGAAAATTAACCATCCAAAAAATGATTCGGATATACTTAACTCACTCTAATTAATAGGGAAATCGGGTTGCTTGGCGCAATTCTTGGGCTTTTTCGTTGCCGAACAATACCTCAACGAGCTTAAGCCCGAATTCAAAGGAAACGCCCATACCCTCCGCGGTAATAAAAATATCATCGTGCTCTACCTTTTTGCCGGTAACGTTGGCATATTTCATTGCCTCGTCAAAGCCGGGGTAAACCGCCGCTTTTCTGCCGTTAAGAAGCTGCATTTTACCAAGTATGGAGGGAGCGGCGCATATCGCACCGATAGTAATTCCGTTGTTGGCGCAATATTCAATAAGGTCTGCAACTCTTGTGCTATCGCCAAGTAATTTCGTACCCATCGCACCGCCGGGAAGGATAAGGCAATCGATATCATCGCGACGAAGCTCATCAAAGGTGATGTCGGCGGTTAGAATAAAGCCGTGTGCGCTCGGAACGGTAAGACCGCCCTCGGTTGCAACCAAAACCACGTTGGCATCGGCACGCTTTAAAAGGTCGGCGGGCACAATCGCTTCGCTTTCCTCAAAACCTCTTGCAAGTAGCATATATACGTTTGGCATTTCAAAAAATCCTTTCGGTAAATTAGAGCTTATTTAAGCTCGGGGATAATGTCCTTTAATTTTTCAACGATTTCCTTGTGAATATCCTCGCGGGAGCGCATATTCTCGCCATCGTTGCAATCTATTTTAATCCAACCCTGTTGCTCTGCCGAATAAAGCGCGGCGCGGTAGCTGTTTTCGAGGTGGGATTTGTTTTTTTCGTGAATATCCTTTTCCGCGCCCGTTTCGTCGCAACGGTGCTGAATCATTTTTTGCGAAACCTCGGGCGGAACGCAAAGGTAAACAACCGCGTCGGGCTTGGGAATGCCAAGCTTGTTATATTCGTAATCGGTAAGCCATTCCAAAAAGCTTTCGTATTGGTCGCGCTCCATTTTGGAAAGCTGGTGAACCGCGTTTGCGGACGTATAGCGGTTTGCAAGTATAACCGCGCCGTTTTCGTAATCCTTCTTCCAATCGAGCATATAGGAGCAATAACGGTCGGCACCGAAAAAGCTGCTTGCCGCATAGGCGTTAACAATTTCGGGGTCTTCTCCGAAACGCCCCTTTAAATACATATTAACGTGGGCGGAATATTCGTCGTTATAGGTAGGGAAGGAAAGATAGCGATAAGGGATGCCTTTTTCCTCAAGCAAATCCTTTAAAAGCTCGGTTTGGGTCATCTTTCCCGAAGCATCCAAGCCGTCTATAGCAATAAGCCGTCTTTTCATATTCCTGCTCCTTTATAAAATAGGGTATAGTTATCGATTATTCTTCAATATAATAATATATCACACTTTTTTCTATAATGCAAGAAAAAACGGGCATTATTAGCCCGTTTTAATAAAAATCAAAGCACAAAAAACCATACCGTCTTGCAGAAAACAAGAAACCGAGGAGTAAACCTCGGTTTCTGTGAAAAATTCATTGAATTTTATTGGAAAGTAAACGTTCCGAAATACGCGCGTTTTATGAGAACGTAGTCCATGCTGTCAATCTCGCCGCTTGCATTTACGTCGCCGATTGCGAGCTGTTCTTCGTTAAAGCTAAACGTGCCGAAATATGCTCGTTTTACAAGAACGTAGTCCATACTGTCAATCTCGCCGCTTGCGTTTACGTCGCCTTTAATTACTTCTTCCTTCGGCGGATCAACAGGGTCGCCACCGCCGTTATTACCGCTATTATTGCCGCCGTTATTACCGCTATCAGTATCCTCGTCGTCCTTAGGGGGAAAAGGACCCGAAGGATTCTCGGGAGCGATAGGAGTTGGGGGGTTATTGGGATTCTGGGGGTCGATAGGAGTTTGGGGGTTATTGGGATTTTCGGGGTCGATAGGAGTTTCAGGGTTATTGGGATTTTCGGGATTATTGGGATTTTCAGGATTATTGGGGTTTTCGGGGTTATTATCGCCGGAGGAATTATTCTCGCCTCTTGCCATATTTAAAGCGCGTATAGCAGAGCTTAAATCGGCAACGAGATATTCCGCTTCGCTTTCGCCAATTTCCGCCGAAATAGCGTTAATTGCGGTGGTTATTGCGTCCTTATGGGCGTTTTTGTCGGGTAAAGCCGCCATAATCGCCTCTAAATTTGCCTTTTTGTCCACGTTAAATTCGCAATAAAGCGCAACCCTTTCCTTTGACGTTGCGACGAAAAGGTCAACAACTGTCTTTACGTCGGAGGTAAAGGGGATTGCCTCGTTTTTAAACAAGGTGCTCTTTAAAAGCTCGGTGTATCCATGGGATTTAACCGCGCCCCATTCAAAATATCCGGTACCGTCGGCACCGTACACGTCCGAATTATCGGTTTGTTCGATAAGCGATTTGTTGCTAATCGAAAGGTAGGCACCGCAACCCATAACAAAATAGCTCTTGTCGGTGCGGTTGTTAAGGTGGAAGGTAACGGTTTGCTCGTTAATCTCCTCAACGTACGACATAACGTAAACGCCATCAATGTATCCGCCCTCTAACCAATCGGCAGAGTTTTGGCAATATTCGATTAGACCCGAATATGCAACTGCGGCGGTTACGTAAAGCTCGGGGCAGGTTTCGCGAACTAAACCGTAAGCGTCCTTTACCCAGCTGTTAATAAGCTCGGTTTTAAAGCTGTGCCAAACGTTCCATTTGGGGTGGGAGGTGAGCTGTTGACCGATTTCTCTAACGACGTTTTCGCCCAAGCCGGTTTTTTCTTTAAACAGCGCGATGGTTGCATCGTCATAACCTGCATCAACGCCGCCGTAGAATTGAGGATAACGAATAAAGTCAAGCTGAACGCCGTCAACGTCATAGTTCGTTATAACGTAGGTAAGGAAGTCCATATATGCCTTGCGGTATTCGCTGTTTGCGGGGGAGATGAACTTTTCGCTTCTTTCCTCGCCCGTGTTGGTAACGTCAAGCCATTCGGTGTTTTGAATAGCATAGGTGTTGCTCATAACGGGGGTAAGTACGATAATGCTAATACCGTTTGCGCGGCATTCGTCGATATAGGTTTGAAGAACGTCCAAATTATCGGCAACGGGGTTGCGCTTAAAGGGAATTTTTTGGGTATCGATAGGAATTATTGTTCCGTTGCCCGAATCGGTCGAAAGCACAAGCTCGTTAAAGCCGGCCGCCTTAATTTCGGCAACAACGGCTTTAATTTCCTCTGCCGTTGTTTCGAGCGCGGTGTACCAAACGGCTCTCGTTTCTACCGCGCGAGATTCAACAAACATCGGGTCGAGCTCTCTTATTTTGGAAATAACCGCGTTGCGTTGTTCGATGGTGGTAATATCGTTGCATTTAATTTCCGAAAGCTTCGCTTCGAGCGCTGTATAGTCTATAAGCTTGTATTGGCTTTTTGCGGTTTGGAGCTTTGCTTTTGCAATATTAAGCTCGCTTTCTGCGGTTCTTGAAAGCTGGGCTTCGGTATATTCTGCGGTTGCGGAATTGGAATTAAGAACGCATTTCGCGCCGACCGAAAAATACATTTTAAGAATATTAACGTCCTCGGCTTCTACCGCGGAAATAACGTAACCGCCTTGGGGAACAATATTGTTGTTACCGCCCGCGGAAAGAATATATCCGTCTGCGCCAACACAAACCTCGTATCCGAAAACGTTGGTTTTTGTATTTTCGCCCGAGCGGTTATAAACAATAACCTCGTTGGCGTATCTTTCGGCGTTGTAGCCGGTAATTCGAATGTCCTTTTTATAAAACGGGTCTATCGCGCCCTTTGCAAAATAAACGCGCATACTGTAATCGTCAAAAAGACATTTATCGCCTACCTCGGCGGAATTATAAACGCTTTTACCTATATCGCCTGTGCCCGAAACAACTATGCAGTTTTCGGGGATGGCAAGGTTAGCGCCGCGCGCGTCGCCCGCGGGGATTTTGTCGGTAACGGTGCCGTTGCTGTCAACTACAACGTTATAGCCCCATTCGTTCTGACCCGTGCTTTCTATATCGCGGTAAACGCAAATATAATCTGCCCAACGTGTGCCATTTATAGAATTTACATAAAACATTTTCGGCTCTACCTTTAAAAAGCATACGGCCATACTGTATTCGTCAAATATACATTTGTTGCCGATTTTTGCGGCGTCATAAACTTTTTTGCCGATGTCGCCGTTGCCGGAGACGACCATACCGCCGTTTGGTACGGCAAGGTTTGCGCCGCGCGCGTCGCCTGTGGGTATTTTGTCGATAACTATACCGTTGCTGTCAACTATAACGTTATCGCCCCATTTGTTTTGTTCGGTGTTCTCTACACCGCGATAAACGCAAAGAAGATTTTCCCAACGTGTATCGTTTATGGAATTTACGCTAAAAACCTCTGCGCCCGATTTAATAAATTGAACGGTCATCGCGGTTTCGCTAAAAATACATTCATCGCCGATAGAGGCAGCGTCATAAACGGTTTTTCCGATTTCGTTCGTGCCCGAAACGACCATGCCACCTTGGGGAACGGCAAGGTCCGCGCCGCGTAAATCGCCCGAGGGGATTTTACCGATAACAATACCCTCGCTATTGACGATAATATTCTCGCCCCATTCGTTTTGACCTGTGCTCGCTACACCGCGGTAAACGCAAAGCAGGTTTTCCCAACGCGTGTCGTTAATGGAATTTACGGCGAATACCTCCGAAGTGGGTTCTGAAAATACGGGGATAACAAACGAACTCAAAAGACAAAGGATAGCCAACAAGACAGAAATGGTTCTTTTTAAAAGCATTTAAATAACTCCTTTTAATCGCAAAAGCTTTCCGAGTATTATTGTGATAATTTTATCATAATTGAAATGTCCTGTCAATAAAGGCGGGCAAATTCACCCCAATAGCCCTTTCGCTTTTTGGGAGTAAAAACAAAAAACGGAGGGCTTAACCTCCGTTTTGTTATGGGCTCCCCGAGAAGCCGTAAGGCATCTTGGGATGATTATGTGCTTTTATTTCTTGAACTTATCAAGGAAGCTTTTTAGCTTGGAGTGGTTCTTTTCGTTCATACTCTTATCGAACTCCTCAAGCAATTCCTTTTGCTTTTTGGAAAGTCCTTTGGGGGTTTCGATATTAACCGTAACCAAAAGATCGCCCCTGCCTCTGCCGTTTATCTTGGGAACGCCCTTGCCGCGTACCGAGAAGGTTGTTCCGCTTTGGGTTCCCTCGGGGATAGTAAGCTCTCCGCTTCCGTCGGGGGTGGGAATTGTAATCTTTGCGCCGAGCGTCGCTTGGCTAAAGGTTATAGGCAATTCAAGATGTAGGTCGAACCCATCGCGAACGAAAAATTCGTGTCTGCGAACGACAACCTGAATTATAAGGTCGCCCGCGGGACCGCCGTTTATGCCCGCATCGCCCTGACCGGAAAGCGAAATGCGCTGACCGTTATCGATACCTGCGGG
>JAZRTL010000172.1:0-2142 GCA_045652025.1 Eubacteriales bacterium | reverse complement strand
GGCAAAACCGACCGTATCGCCTTCCGATTACACTCTTGGCGACGTTAACAATTCGGGCGATATAGACAGTATGGGCTACGTTCTTCTTAAGCGCGCGTATTTTGGCACCTTCGCTCTTTCCGAAGAAGCTAAAAAAGCCGCCGACGTTAACAAGAGCGGCGACATAGACAGTATGGACTACGTTCTTGTTAAGAGAGCTTATTTCGGTACTTTTAAAATTCAATAAAATATCATAAAAACCAAGGACAAGTGCCTTGGTTTTTATACTTTAGAGGTTCGCAATGGCGGACATTTATGCACGCCATTGACGCGAGTGACCGAACCTCACAAAACGCACGGCGGGGGCAGCAAAACGCGGTTTCACGGGGCGTTATGGGGTCCCCGGAAATGAGGAACGAATTTTTGGGGTTATTATGGGGTCCCCGAAAATGAGAAACGAATTTTCGGGGATAGCGAAGCGACAAGCGAGCTTATTTCGGTACTTTTAAAATTCAATAAGCAAAAAGCCACCCGATTGGGTGGCTTTTTTACTTACAATGGTGGTTTTAACGATGTTATGGTTTTTTATAAAACGAAGCAAAAACGCTTTACATTATTCGACTTATATGTTATATTAATAAAAAACACACAAAGGAGTTTTTTATGAGTGAATTTTTCGAGCCCGAAGTTAACGGCACCCCAACCGAAAACACACAAGCACCTACGGCAGATGCTCTCGCCCCCAAGGAAGAAAACGTTCTCGCGGGGATAGTTGGCGCTTTCCTTTTCTCGCTCGCAGGCGGTGTTATTTGGTTTGTTCTTTACCAAATCGGCTTCCTTGCGGCAATAAGCGGTATTATCGGCGTTGTTTGCGCAATTAAGGGATACGCTATTTTTGGCAAGCGCGAAAGCGTTAAGGGCATTGTTATATCTACGATTATCGCGTTTCTCGTTATCGTACTCGCATGGTATTTTTGTCTTTCCTATGACGTATATCTTGCATACGAAGAATGGTTTGCTAACGGAGAGGTTGATTATGCTCTAAACTTTTTCGAATCCGTTACAGCCGCTCACCTTTTCTTGAGCGAGCCCGATATCGCGTTGGCTTACTTTAAGGATTTGGGCATTGGTCTGATTTTCTGTGTTATCGGCGCGTTCGGCTATGTAAAATCGGCTATCGGCAAGGCAAAAAGCAAATAATTTCAGCAAAAAAGTGCAGTTCTAAACGACTGCACTTTTGTTTTATTTTATTCTACTTTGTTTCGCCGAGGTGGGCGCGGATTTTATCGATTGCGCTCTTTTCGAGGCGGGAAACGTAGCTTCGGGAGATGCCGAGCATTTTTGCAACGTCGCGTTGGGCGTAATGTCTTCCGCTTTTATTAATCCCGTAGCGGAGCATCATTATTTTCCGTTCGCGGTCGGTAAGCAAGCTTCTTATCGCTTCTAAAATACGCTCTAATTTTATTTTTCGGTCGATAGAATCGACAATATCATCGGGCGACGCGATTATTTCGAGATAGGTTAGCGGGTTGCCGTCCTTATCCACGTCGACGGGGTCGTTAATTGAAGTTACGTTGGAATGCTTTTTTTGGGAGCGGAAATACATTAGAATTTCGTTTTGTAAGCATTTGCCCGCATAGGTTGCAAAGCAAGCGCCGTTAGAGATATCGAAGCTATCGATTGCTTTTATTAGCCCTATCGTTCCGACCGAAACCAAATCGTCTTGGTCCTTTGCAGTTGTATAGTATTTTTTTACGATATGGGCAACCAAGCGCAAATTATGCTCGATAAGTTTATTTCTTGCCTCTAAATCGCCGTTTCGAGCGCGCACAAAGAGCGCTTGCTCCTCTTTTTTCGGCAACGGCGGCGGGAAGGACGACAATTCGCTTGTTCGAAGCAAAAGGCAAAAGCATTTAGACACTAACGAAAAGAGAAAAGGAAGCACAAAAAATCACCTCCTGCAATTAATATGCCCTACGGCGCGCCTTTATTCCCAAAAGAAATTACCCAACAGCCCGTTCGTCTTCTCGCCCCCCGAAAAAGAGCCGATTATTAGGGGATAAAATAAGCAATTTCACTTGAAATTAGTTGCCGCATATAATATAATAGAGGTGGTTAATTATGTCGGTTTTCGGCAGTATCGTTATTGCGACGCTTGCTTCG
>JAZRTL010000171.1:0-2217 GCA_045652025.1 Eubacteriales bacterium | reverse complement strand
CCGTCTGCCATTTCGGAAGAAATGTCGACAACCAGGCCGGTACGAATGGGGTATGCAGTTGCATGGGCTCTGATTCTGTTAAGCGCGGTCTTGTTGTTAGAAACAACGGTAGCGTCGGTCGAGCCGAGCGCGGTAGAAGCCGCGATAACCGCGTCCGCTTGAGTGTTGTTCGTTATATAGAAGGTAGGAACAACCTTGTTATCGATACAGGTCTTGAACGCGGTTTGAGCGTTAATGCCTGTGGTAAGGTCGATATATGCAACCGAAAGCTTGTTAAGGTTAGCCGCGGTAACCGAAGAAACCTTTTGGATGTTCGCGATGGGGTTAACAAGGTTTGCTGCATCGTGATAGTTGTTATAGATAAGACCGGTTTCAACTATTTCTTCGGGAACGGTTTCCTCGAGAGTTACCTTAACGCTCTTTACAGCGATGGTACAACCGGATGCCTGAATACCCAAGCTACCCTTATAAATCTGCTTCTTGGAAAGCGAGAGATAAGAGGAGGAGGGAACGTAAAGCATTTGCTTACCTGCGATATCGATACGGAAATCGTTATCTACGGCAAGAATGCTGAAGTTACGGTAAGCATCGGTAAGCGAGGAATAGGTACCGGGAGTCTTAAGCGCAACGTTCCATTGTGCGCTATTCGAGCTATCGAGGTATCTTTCCGCAAATTCAATAGCGTTATCCGCGGTGTTGTTGCCACGGAATGCCGCGTGGGTATAGTGAGCCGCGCCGGTACGGTTTTCGGTACGGATCATAAGCGAGAACCAACGGGTTTTATCGCTATCTACGAAAGACTCGAACTTCATATTAGCATCAAGCTTGTAGTTACCGAAATCCGAAAGCCATGCGGGAAGGTACGCGGAAGTAGAATCCCAAACACCTGTAACGCCAAGTTTCAACGAGCCGTCGGTTGCCTTAGAAGCTCTGCTTGCAGAGGTGAAGGTCCATCCTGCGCTTTGGAGCTGAGCAACGGTGTAGTTAGACATTGTAGCTTCGTAAAGAACGTATTCGGTATCCGAGGAATTCTTTGCTACAACATAGATATTTTTGGTTTTAGAACCGCTGGAAGCAACGAGCGTTGTAACGCCCTTTGCGGAGGGAGTAAAGGAAGTGATGGTTGTGCCATTCTGCTTCCAGGTTACGCCCGAGGTAGCGGTGGTATCGCCATCGAAGGTTACGGAATAATTAGAAAGTGTAATCTTCTGTCCTACAATAGCGGGAATTGCAGGCGAATTGTTTTTAATTACCGTTGCCGCGCTTACTTCGGTTACGAAGAAAACGGTGAACAACGAAATTAACATCGCCAACGTTAGAACAATACTTATTGTACGTTTCATAACTTTTCTCCTTTGACATAAAATACGATTGTTGTTCTATTATACCAAATTGTTTTGGATTATTCAATGTTTTTTCAACACTTTTACCTTGGTATATTATACAATTAACCCGTTCTAAAATCGTGCATTTAAACAAAGTTTAAATTTTTTGAACTTTTTGCGACTTCGGATATAAAACGAAAGCCGAGGATTTCTCCTCGGCTTGTTATTATTTTTGCTCAAACGAGAAAGTACCGAAATACGCTCGCTTAATCAGAACGTAGTCCACAGAGTCGGTCGCTTCGCTCTCCCCACAAAACCTTGTTTTGCGGGGACCCCGTATATACCCCCAAAGTCTTTCGACTTTTGGGGATCCCGTGTTTCGTGAGCTTCGTGCGCTCGCGCCAATGGCGTGCATAAATGTCCGCCATTGCGAACCTCTAAGGTATAAAAACCAAGGCACTTGTCCTTGGTTTTTATGATATTTTTATTTTATTCCTAAAACTTAAACGTACCGAAATACGCTCGCTTAATCAGAACGTAGTCCCAGCTGTCGATTTCGCCGTTATTATTAACGTCGCCGCGCTTGAATTGGTCGGGATTGAGTTTAAAGGTTCCAAAATACGCGCGCTTTACAAGGACATAGTCCAAGCTGTCTATTTCGCCGCTATTATTAACGTCGCCGATGATATAATCGGGTTCGGGTTCGGGCGTGGGATTCGGATTCGGATCGGGATTCGGATTCGGATCGGGATTCGGATTCGGATCAGGATTCGGGTTCGGATCGGGTTTCGGATTCGGATCAGGATTCGGGTTCGGATCGGGATTCGGATTCGGATCAGGATTCGGGTTCGGATTGGGATTCGGGTTCGGATCGCCACCTTCACCGCCTTCG
>JAZRTL010000170.1:0-3668 GCA_045652025.1 Eubacteriales bacterium | reverse complement strand
CTTGTAAGCTTAACCTTATCGCCTTTTCTTTTAGAAACGAAAATAACGTCCATTGTTTCATCACTACCCGCAAAGCGCGAAATAGAAGTATATTCATCCCATCTTTTTATTAATTCGTTTTTAGTATAATCGCTTTGAAATTTAACCATCATTTTACCCTCTAATTAAATACGCTAAAAGTATAACACATCAGGTATTAATAGTCAATAACCCATAAAATCGAACAAAAGATAATCTTAAAGAAAGGAGCGTTTAGATGAACGGCTTCTTAAAAAGCATTAATTATATAACAAGAAAAATGAAGGCAAGCCGAATTAGCGCATACGCCGCTCAAACCGCTTTCTTTATGTTCTTGTCTTTAATCCCTTTGATAATGCTATTATTATCGCTCCTTAAGCAAATCGGAACAGAGCAAAACGTTTTAAGCGTTGTAACCAATAACTATATGCCGGGCGTTATGAATTCCTTTTTCGACGTTTATCTCGATGAGATTATTAACGATAGCAAGGTTTCGTTAACTATTGTTTCTGCAGTTATCCTTTTGTGGTCGGCTTCGAGAGGTATTTATTCAATTATCGGTGGCTTAAATTCGGTGTACGAAATAAAAGAAAACCGTAATTATTTTCTTCTAAGATTAATTGCCGTATTCTATACCTTGGCATTTGTTATTATTCTTGTCGGTGCACTATTAATTCTCGTTTTTGGCGATAGATTAAACGATTTATTATATTCGTTCTTCCCCGACCTTATCGGCTTGGTTTATATAATATCTTCGCTAAGGTTTATTATAGGGTTCGTTATTTTAGTTCTCTTTTTTACTGTTTTATATAAGCTTTTACCCAGCGCAAAGCAAAAGTTTTCCGCCCAAATCCCCGGTGCATTATTTGCGGGAGCAGGTTGGATTACGTTTTCTATATTGTTCACCGCTTTTGTAGAAAACTTTGGAAGCTACGCGAATATATACGGAAGTCTTTCGGCAATAATAGTGTTGTTGCTTTGGTTGTACGTTTGTATGTATATTCTTTTTATCGGCGCAGAGCTCAATTTAATATTATCAACAAAGCTCGAAAATTAATTGAATTTTCGAGCTTTTAAAATGCTTTTTCTATTGACTTAAAATGCCTTGATATGATATAATATTTTGATTAATTTTGAGGTGTTTTATATGCTATTTGCAGACTTGTTATTTATGTTTGCGTTTTTGCCTATTTGCTTTGCCGCATACTTTATGTGTCGTAGCATTAAAGCGAAAAA
The DNA here is from genome assembly GCA_045652025.1 of Eubacteriales bacterium. GTDB lineage: Bacteria > Bacillota > Clostridia > Oscillospirales > CAG-382 > Coliplasma. Next base: position 2,414 of record JAZRTL010000170.1, on the reverse strand, counting down.
CGTAGTTCTTATAATATCTTCCTTGGTGTTTTATGCATGGGGAGAACCTATTAAAATCTTTATGTTTGTCAGTAGTGCGCTACTTAACTATCTTTTTGCGCGCTGGATAGACAAAGCAAGAAATACCAAAGGCGCCAAGCTTGCTCTTGTGCTTTGCTTGTTGTTTGACTTTGGTATGCTTGGTGTGTTTAAATATACCGATTTTATGATTTCTAACTTTAACGGTATTTTTGGCACTTCTTTCCCTGCTCAAAATATAGCATTACCCTTGGGTATTAGCTTCTACACCTTCCAAATAGTTTCTTACGTTATCGACGTTTATTGGGAAAAGGTTCCCGTACAAAAGAAATTCCATAAGCTTTTATTATACATTTCCCTATTCCCTCAATTAGTCGCAGGACCTATTGTTCGTTACCAAACAATAGCAGACGAAATAGATAACAGAACCACTACGATTACCGATGCATTCGAAGGATTTTTAAGACTTATTATCGGTCTTTCCAAAAAGGTTTTGTTAGCAAATAACCTTAACGTATTGGTTCAAAACTGCTTTGGCTCCGAAATTAGCAACGCTTCCGTTACAGCAACGTGGATAGGCGTTATTGCATATTCTATGCAGGTTTATTTCGACTTTTCGGGATATTCGGATATGGCGATAGGTATTGGTCGTATATACGGCTTCCACTTCGACGAAAACTTTAAATATCCGTTTATGTGTAGGTCAATTTCTGAGTTTTGGCAAAGATGGCATATTTCGCTCGGCTCGTTCTTTAGAGATTACCTTCTTTATGTTCCCATATTTGGCAAGCGCCGCGCTGTTCTTTCGCTATTCTTGGTTTGGTTCACAACAGGTCTTTGGCACGGTGCAAGCTGGAACTATGTTATTTGGGGCTTGTATTTTGGTGTGTTTATTTTCATCGAAACAAAGATTGGCAAAAAGCGTTTAAAGAACGCTCCAACCTTGCTAATGCATATCTATAACAAGCTTGTAATTCTTATCGGTTTCGGTATATTTAAGTTTGAAAATATTGGCGACCTCGGCAATTTCTTTAAAAACCTTGTAGGCGCAAACGGCAACGAGCTTATAAACAAAGCGGCAACAGATGCAATAAGTGGCCATTTATTTATATTTATTCTTGCTCTTATCGCTTGCTTCCCTATTGCAACGGCGCTTAAAAAGCGTTTTGAGGTATCCTCTCCCACCGCTAATTCTATTGCAATGGTCTGTGTTACGATATACGCTTTGGTTTTATTGTTTGCCGATACAACCGTTCTCGTTAAAACCTTTGCAAGTAATAACCCCTTCCTTTATTGGAATTTTTAGGAGATATTCTTAATGAAAAAGCTAACCACAATAATCTGTTTATGTGTTTTGGTTGCGGCGTTTCTGTTTATGTTTGTGTTTTCAGTTTGCCTTCCAAGAACCGTTGTTTCGGATTATAGTATTTTAAAAGAATGGCCCGAGTTTTCTGTTAAAACCTTGTTCTCGGGCGAATATTTAAAAGACGTGATGTATTGCTTTACCGATACTATTCACGCGCGCGATACCTTTATCGACTTTGAAACTCGTATTAACGATTTATATGGTCTTAGCCAAGAGCAAGAGGTTTATACAATTTACGAGGAAAGCGAAAGTCCTTCCGAAGAAAGCTCTCAACCGATTGTTGAATCCTCTGTTGAGGATAATTCATCACAGAATGATTCCTCTGACTTCTCTACCGAAAGTAGTGATGCTTCGATAGAAGTAAGCGAGGAATCGAGCGTTACAGAAGAATCGCAAGAGGAATCAAGCACAGCCGAAGAATCGAGCAAGGTAGAGCAGGTTCCGCCCGAGCTTTCGGGTTCGATACTAATTGTCGGCACTCGTGCACTTGAGGTTTACGGCGGTAACCCCGCAAGAGCCGAGGAATATGCCCAAACACTTAACGCTTTTGCAGAAAAGATGGGCGATAAGGTTCAAATTTATTCTATGGTAATCCCAAAGGCAAGTGCATATTATATCGAGCAAGCCAAGGGATACGATAAATATATTTACCGTAATAAGATTGACATCGATAAAATTTCCGAAACGCTTTCTGACAAGGTAATTGACGTTAATATTTATAATATCCTTGGACTTCACGCAAGCGAAGAGATTTATTTAAGAACCGACCACCATTGGTCGTCGTTAGCTGCATATTACGCCTCGAGCGTTTTTGCAACAAAAGCAGGTGTTGGCTTTAACGATATTAGCACGTTTGCCGAGGTAAGACGCGAAAATTACGTCGGTACGATGTATAAGTATTCCGATTACAATTCCACGATTAAAAACAACCCCGAGGATTTTGTCGTATATTATCCCAATACCGAATATACCGCAACCTATTACAACAAAACGGACCTTTCTTCCAATGAATTCGAGCACGATAAAGGAC
>JAZRTL010000169.1:0-3934 GCA_045652025.1 Eubacteriales bacterium | reverse complement strand
AAGAAAAAAGCTAAAAAAGTAGACTGATATGGCAGGAACACTTTATATCGTACCCACCCCGATAGGAAATCTGGGTGACATAACCCTTCGCGCAAAGGAAACGCTCGAAAGCGTTGATTTTGTTGCGGCAGAGGATACGCGCGTTGGCGGGAAGCTTTTGATGCTTCTTAACATAAAAAAACCGCTCGTTTCCTACCACGAGCATAGCAACAAGCAAGCAATCGCCAACATTTGCGAGCGTATATTACACGGCGAAAGCTGTGCTTTAATTACCGATGCGGGCACTCCCGCGGTTAGCGACCCCGGTGAAAAGCTCGTTGCCGCTTGTTCGGAAGCGGGTGTTAACGTTTGTGCTCTGCCAGGTGCTTGCGCGGCGGTAACGGCGATTTCGGCTTCGGGGCTTGCGAGCAGAAGATTTTGCTTCGAGGGCTTTCTTCCCGAAAACAACCGCGAGCGCAAGGAAAGAATAGCCGAGCTTGCACGCGAAGCTCGTACCTTCGTTATTTACGTTTCACCCCACGATGCCGAGGATTATCTTAAGGAATTGGCAAGCGTGCTTGGCGACAGAAGATGCGTTCTTGCAAAGGAGCTTACAAAGCTACACGAGCGCTTCTTCCGCGGAACGCTTAGCGAGGTTTCGGCGCAATTCGGCGCGCTTTCCGCGCCCGAAAAGAAAGGCGAATACGTCCTTGTTTGCGAGGGTATGCCCGAGGAAGAGGCGTTTTGGAAGGATTTAACGGTAGAACAGCACGCAGAGCATTATATCTCGCTCGGTCTTTCTAAAATGGACGCTTGTAAGCAGGTCGCGCGCGACCGCGGCGTTGGCAAGGGCGAAATTTACAAAATAATTAACGGTTAAAGGAAAGGACAAAGCATGAAAAAAATCGGGGCACGAATTTTAGCGGCTATACTAACGATAATTTTAATACTCCCGACGGCAACCGTTTTTGCAACAAGCGAGGCGGTTACGGTAAATATGCTTTGTAACGACAACGCGAAGGCAGGCGAGGTGATAACGCTTTGTATCACTATCGACAAGCCGACAGTGGCGCTGGCGGGGCTTGAATTTGCGCTCGAATACGACAGCGCGATGGTTATTCCCCAAATTACCGACGGAAAAGAGGACGGAAGCGGGTTTGACGTTTTTGTTAAAAAGCGCCCGACCGATTGGGAGCAGATGACCTCCCATATCGCAAACGAAAGCAAATACCGCTTTAGATTTGCTCTTCCCGAAAGCGAAAACACGCTTTTAACCGAGAAAAACGGGCTTAGCTTGGAAATACCGTTTTTAGTCAGAGCACCCGGCGTTGTTAGCTTTAAAATCGCAAGCAGCGATATTATTGCGATTGCCGCCGACGAAAGCTTTAGCGTGCTTGGAGGCAAGGGTAGCGAATTTTCCACCGTTGCTTCGGGCACGAGCGAAAAGCTTGCGGTAGAGCTTGGAGAAACCGAGGTTGCTTTTGAAAACGGACTTTACTATCTTAATTTAGATGCAATTAACCTTGGCGATGACGAGGGCTTGGTTGGGCTTGAATTTGCGCTGTCCTATGACCCTTCGGTTTTCGCTCCCGTTATTACAAAAAACGATAATCTTCAGATGGACGCGTTTATCGTATCCGCGCCACAGAACGCTTGGGAGCAGATGTGTACCCTTAAGCCAAGCGAAAGCAAGCTAATCCTTCGCTTTGCGGCATTACACGCGGAATCAACAACCGATTGCGAAAAGCTTAATTCGGGCGAATCGATAAAAATCAAAGTCCCCTTTAGAGTTGTTGGCAAGGAGGGCGACAGCGCGACCTTTATAACCGAATCCGCTTCGGCTATCGGCGTTAACAACAAAACTCAAAAGATTTTGGGACGTGGCGACATTAAATCGGTTTCGGTCAGCAAGGGTAGCTATTCGCTTCCCGACGGTATTTATGAAACCGACGGCGAGCACCTTCTTTACGTTGCGGAAAAGACCTTGGTTAAAGACTTTTTAGCGGGTCTTGGCGAAGTAGAGCTGCTTAACGACGGCACTCGCGTTACGGATGGGTTTGTTAAAACCGGCTTTACGCTTGCGGGAGACGCGGTATTCCTTACCGTTGTGGTTAAGGGGGATATAAATTGCAGCGGTGAGATTGACAGTATGGACTATATTATCACCAAGCGCGTTTATTACAACACCTTCCAGCCCACAAAAACCCAGCTTCTTGCCGTTGCCATTACAAACAAGGAAACGGTAGAATCGTTAGATTACGTTCTTATTAAGCGCCATTATTTTGGCACGTACAACATAAACAAATAGGTTTTTTATGAAAAAATTTTTTGGAATATTACTTCTTTTTGCTTTAATTTTAACCCTCTCGGCTTGTAACAGCGACCAGAAAAAAGCCGACGAGCAAGCGACACCGTTTATTCGCGCGATGCTAAACCGCGACGAAGCGCAGATGGCGCTTTATCTCCACCCCGATTATATAGAGAGCGCAATCCCGAGCGACGATTTTTATACCCGGCTTACCGAAAACCATTTCTTTACCGTTGGTGCGAAGCTCGATTCGATAACAACGGTTGCAAAAACACCCGTTGCAGATTACAGCGGAAGCGGAAGCTTGGTTAAATATTCTTACATCATCGATACCAACCAGCTGTTTTATAACGTTGACCTTATAATTTTAGACGACGAACGCGGTTACGGCGTTGCGGGCGTTTACGTTACACTTAACGCAGAATTATCGCTCGGAAGCGTAATTAAAGGAGAATAAGTTTGAAATCCTTAACAGTTATTTTAAAAAACTATATACAAATAATTTTCGGAAGTCTTTTATTTGCCGCGGGCGTTGGTCTTTTTCTCGACCCCAATTCCTTAGCCCCCGGCGGTGTTTCGGGTATTTCGATAATTATTTCGCATTTTTACAATGCTATCCCCGTTGGTACTTGGGTTATTCTTATTAATATTCCTATACTTGCTATCGGTGTTTGGAAGCTTGGGTTTAAAATCCTTGTTCCCACCTTGGTTGCTCTTGCAATAAGCACCACGGCGATGAATATTTTCACCCAATACATCCCCCCTTTAACGCTTAACCCGCTTCTTGCTTGTGCGGCGGGCGGTGTTCTTTCGGCGGCGGGTGTCGGCTTTGTTTTCCGTGGCGGTGCCACCACCGGAGGCACGGATATTATCGTTAAACTTCTTCGACTTAAGTTTAAGCATATCCCCACAGGTACTATATTCCTTTTTGCCGACGGATTGGTTTGTCTTATTTCGGGTATTGTTTTTAAGGATATAGATAAAGCGCTTTACGCAGGCATTTCGCTTTGTATTTCGATGTACGTTCTTAACGTCGTTCTTTACGGCTCCGACGAAGCGAGAATGGTTTATATTATAAGCGAAAAGGACAACGTTATTGCCGAGCGTCTTCTTGCGGATTTAGACGTTGGCGCGACCTATCTTTACGGTTGCGGTGCATATACCAACAACGAAAAGAAGGTGCTTATGTGCGCGATGAAGATGCAAATTCTTCCCCAAGCGCGCTCGCTCGTTCGCGAAATAGATACGAACGCCTTTATGATAGTTACAAAAGCGACCAGCGTATTCGGCGAGGGCTTTAAGAGCCATACCGAAGATGACCTATGATAAAAAGCGAGGTTTTGGTTTTAGAGTCGGTTATCGACTCGTTAAAAAAAGAAGCCCGCGCCATTTTCCTTTACGGAATGGGCAACGGGGCGGAAAAGGTTTTTTCTTATCTTTGCCAACACGGGATTAAAATCAGCGGTGTTGTTGCCTCCGACGATTTTGTTAGAGGGCAAACCTTTTTGGGCTATACCGTTAGGAAGATAAGCGATGCAGCTGCCGAATACGGTCAGCTTTGCTTGGTCGTTTGCTTTGGGTTAGAGGGCGAAAAATCGCGTTTTTTAAAGGATATTGCAAAGGTTCACCGCATCGTTTCGCCAAACC